>JANMGB010000304.1:0-32901 GCA_031374415.1 Burkholderiales bacterium | reverse complement strand
GACGGCGCGCAGGCGTTCACCGACTTTCTCAACCGCCTGGCCACAACCACCAACCATGTCAGGCCGGCCACGCGTGAGCCTTTCCGTCAAGGCGTACGCCACCTATTGACCGACATGGCGCGCAGCCCCCAACTGCGCACCGACTGCTTTGCCATCTGCATCGGTGCCACTGAAAGCTGCGAAGACCGCGTCACCTTAAGCTACCAAAACATGGCCGTGCCTCGTTTGACTGAAGCGGTGCGCCGTGGCGACTTTGACACCAACCCTGCCTTGCCCGGTTTTGTCGACCGAACCCGCTCGTTGTACCGCCGTGAACTGCTCACCGACATTGCCAACCGCAAGGCCGCAATGATGCGGGGGGTCGATGTGATCGAGGTCCACCTGGCCCTGCAAGTCAGGCTGAATCAGGCATTGGACCTGCATTTGGACGCCGAGCAAATGGCCTATTTCAGCATGTCCGGTTTGACCGACGCTGATTTTGTGGCTGCCGAGAGCGAGGTCAAGCAAAGCGAAAACCAAGGCTTTGCCAACCACTTGATCAACCACAGCGGCCCGTGGGCGCAGTTGATGCAGCGGCGCGCCCCAGAGCTGTACGAGCAAATGATCGAGGCCAAACACGAAGCCATCGAGCCCCAGCGACTGGCACCCGCGATCCGTGCTCACCTCGCCGGGCTTGGGCTTCAAGACGATGCCGATGCCGTGCGTGAGACAGGACGTACCGTCACCGATCAACTGACCTTTCACGCTCAACAAGGCTTCGTGCATCAGTTCTTGCGTGAACACGACAACCGGCCCGAGCGTCTGCTGGGGCCAGTGTGGCCAGCGTGACCCCAGCGCCCCCGTTGCAGACTGCGCACCGCCTTGCTCAAGCCGCCAACGAGTGCGCCCTGTAGTAAGCCAATTCGTCGGTCGACATCTTGGATGTCGACCAGCGCAGTATGTGCCTGGGCGCCTTTGAAGCCATCCGAAATACCGGGCACCAACGCTTGGCCGGCACTTTCAGGGTGCTGACCTCACCGCCACCACCTTCGCGGCCACCTCAGCGAATGGCGCTGCCGTCAGGCACCCGGGTGCGCTCAAGCTGCAGCCACAGATGCAACGCGCGCCTGGATGAGCGCGGCGCGCTGCGCTCAGCGTTTTCGTTTGGCGCGGAGGGCAGGCGGTTTTGCCTCCTGCGTCAACGCCTTCAGGTTCTCCCGAGTGACCTTGGTGATGGCGGCGTTTGTCTGCCGCTTGACCTCTGCGCTTCTTAAAGTCATGAAGAGGGGGGCGCTGTCAGAAATCGGCATACAGGCCATCGAACCCACTTCAGCGTTTTGCACTCTGGCCTGCGCCTTGGCATAGACATCGGCGACCCGCTTCTCGGTCTCCCGCTGCGACAGTCCGGTGCGCCGGGCCACGATCTGACCCACGCACGGCGCACAGCCAGCTCATGGGCGGCATGATCTGGGGCATCGGCTCGGCCTTGCACGAGCACACCGAGATCGACAAGCGCGAGGCGCGCTACATGAACGACAACCTGGCCGAGTACCTGATCCCGGTCAACGCTGACATCCGCCAGGTCGATGTCATCCTGGTGCCCGAGGTCGACACCGAGGTCAACCCGGCCGGTGCCAAGGGCATCGGCGAACTGGCCAATGTGGGCACGGCGGCGGCGATAGCCAATGCGGTGTTTCACGCCACCGGCCGGCGCATACGCGAACTGCCCATCACCATCGACAAGCTGATCGAGGGGTGAGCGTGCCGGTGACCCAAGAAACGGAACCTGGACATGGAGAACCTCGACATCACTGTTCTGCGTACGCTGCACGGCTGGTGCAACCGCGGGCAACGTGCCCTGCTAGCCACCGTGGTGCGCACCTGGGGTTCGTCACCGCGCCCGGTGGGCTCGATCATGGCGCTGTGCGAGAGCGGCGCGGTCGTCGGCTCGGTCTCGGGCGGCTGCATAGAAGACGACCTGATCTACCGCTACAGCCGGGCCAACCAGACCGACGCCAGCGCGGGCGCAGCGGGCGTCACGCACGAGATTCCCGACAGCCCGCCGCAGCGCGTGACCTACGGTGTGCGCGCCGACGAAGCCCACCGCTTTGGTCTGCCCTGCGGCGGCACGCTGGAGCTGGTGCTCGAATTCAATCCCGACCCTGAATCGCTCCTCGCGCTGGTTCAGACCCTGGATGATGGCCTCATCGTCCAGCGGCGCACCGAGATCGCCAGTGGCCGCGTGGCGCTGCGTGCAGTTGCTGAGCTCGCGCCGCTGATCGACGACGGCGTGGTGCTGGCCAACACCTTCGGCCCCGAGTGCCGCATGCTGCTCATCGGCACTGGCCAGCTCACCGAATATGTCGCCACCATGGCCTTGTTCAGCGGCTTCGCGGTCACCGTGTGCGAGCCGCGCGCGGAGTACCACGCGGCATGGGCGTTGCCCGGCGTCACCCTGCTGACCGAGATGCCCGACGACGTCGTGCGCGACTTCAAAGTGGACCGCCGCAGCTGCGTGATCGCACTCACGCACGACCCCAAACTCGAATGGTGCTGTTGGCCGACCAACCCCTCCTCAATGCCGCCGACATCGGGGCCGTGCTGGACGCCTTCCAGGGCCGCCCCGCCGGTTGTCATGTGATGAGGCCGGTAGTGGGCGGCGTGCCTGGCCATCCGGTTGTGTTCGACGCGTCAGTGTGCGCTCACATACTGAGCGCGCCCGGCCACGGCCTGCGGCCGTGGCCGGGCGCGCACCCTCAAGGCACGCGGTGGACAACTCGAACTACACGTGCGACCTCGACACCCCCGAAGATCTGGCGACCCTGGAGCGTGACACCGGCTGGGTCTGCCGCTGGCCCTAACGACCCTCGAGGATCCATGGAACTGCAAGCCTCGCTTTGACCACTCAGTGACCTAGTCCCAACTTTCGTTGGCTTGGCGTGCCGAGGCGGTGTTTCACCAAGCTGTTCGGTGCTGATCAAGCCGGGCATTTGACCTGAGGGGGTCGTGGCCCATGCGCACGATACCTCGGTATTGCTGTCGCTGCCGCCATCAGTGAAACAGTGCACCAGCATCAATCAGAAGGCACCCGCATGGCCCCCCGCATTCCCAGTAGCAGGTCTCCCTCACCCTCACCCCCATCGCCGCCGCTAGGCGTCACTGGCACGAGTGCACCGCCCCTCCCCGCGGGGGAGACGCCATCGGGCCAGCGCAGTGCGGGTGCTGCGGCGGGCGTGTTGGATTCCGAGCGCGAATCCAGCGCGCAAGACGCAACGGTCGACTCGGCTAACCGACGGCGTAATGCGCCTGTTGACCCGGTCGAGGGCAGCTCGCGACGAGTACGGGCACGACAAGAAAGAGATCGCATCATGCGGAACATTTCCCTCGTACCCGACTCGAGAGTCTCACCGGCCACGCGAACCCTGGCACCCCGAGATGCGGCGCTGATTCAGCAGTGGCGCGTCTGGGCACAAGAACAGACCGCGCAGCCATCTGACAGTGACCGCGCGCAGGCTGTGCAACGAGTTATCGCCAGTTGCGAGCGCAGGGTCGAGCAGGGCAACGGGCTCAGCCTGTCCGGCCTGGATATCAGCGGAACGCTTCCACCGCTTCCGCATCACCTGCACTTTGTTGACCTGTCCAGCACCGCAGGCCTTGCTGCTTTGTCACCTTTCCCCGACGACTGCCAACTCCGCGAACTGACCCTCTCAGAAAATGAGGGTCTGACTGCTTTGCCACCGATTCCACCTTCGTTGCGAGTGCTCAATGCCCTCAACTGTGACCTTCCGTTTCTGCCCCCGTTTCCTGAAAACTCTCAACTCAGCAGACTGAGGCTCGATGAAAACCCCAGGATTGTCACCTTGCCGCCGCTTCCGCCTTCTCTGCAGCAACTCACTGCGAATATGTGCTCGATCACGCACCTGCCTTCTTTCCCCCACGGCAGTCAGCTCGACCGCCTGGAGCTGATGGAAAATCCCATCCAACAACTCCCACTGCTTCCCCCAAGACTCTACATACTGAATGTCAATGAGTGCCAGCTGACCGCACTACCGGGGATGCCGGATAGCCTCAGGTTGGCTGATTTTTCAGACAACCACATTCACGACCTGTCTCAACAGGCGCCCTACGCCATCGAGGATTTGGATCTCTCCCGAAACCCGATCACGGGTCTTCCCGAATGGGTGTTTCAGCTCAACCCAGAGGCCGAGATCCACCTGTCCGCGGTGCAGATGTCAGACCCGCTTCGCCGAGCGATCACCGACCAGGCTGGCGCTGCCCGGTCCGCGGGCGTCGGACCCCGCATCATCTTTGACATGCAGCAGGGCGAAGACCGCCATCAACCCGTGCGTCCGCTGGAAGTCGCCGCAGCCGCTTGGGTGGATGAAACGGCTCATGCACAGGCCCAGCAACAAACCTGGCTGCCTTTTTCCAATGAAGGCGGTGCACAGCCGTTTTCGCACTTTCTCGACCGCCTGGCTTTGACCACCAACCATACCGATGCCGCCACACGTGAGCCCTTCCGCCAAGGTGTGCGGCAATTGTTGGCTGACATGGCGCGCAGCCCCCCGTTGAGGGAGGACTGTTTTGCCATCTGCGTTGACGCCACTGCGAGCTGTGAAGACCGGGTGACCTTGAGCTACCAACAAATGGCCGTGCCGCGCTTGGCCGAGGCGGTGCGCCGTGGTGACTTTGACGCCAACGAAGCCTTGCCCGGCTTCATTGAACAGGCCCGGTCCTTGTACCGCCGCGAGGTGCTGACCGACATCGCCAATCGCAAAGTCGCGGGCATGAATGTGGTGGATCCCATCGAGGTGCACCTGGCCTATCAGGTCCAGCTCAATGAGCCGCTGGATCTGCGTCTGGACGCGGAGCAAATGCGGTTTTATGAGGCATCCGGCGTGACCGATGAGGACTTGCAAGTGGCCGAGACGGAGGTTCGGCAGCGTGAGAACCAAGGCTTTGTCAACCACCTCATCAACCACAGCGGGCCCTGGGGGCTGCTGATGCACAAGCGCGCCCCCGACCTCCACACGCAAATGCTGGAGGCCAAGCATCAGGCTCTCGAGCATCTACCGCAGGCACTGGATGCTCGCCTGGCGCAGCATGGTCTTCAGAATGATGCCGACGCGGTGCGCGAGGCCGGCCGGGCCGTCACCGATGAGTTGACCTTGCATGCTCAGCGGCCTGTCGTGGAGCAGTTTTTGCGCGAACACGCGAACGACCCCAACGCCCTGCTGGCGCCCAGGTGGTCACCCCCTTTGCAGCGTTAGAGATCGCCCGCCGAACAGCATGATCGCCGCTGCAGGCAAAGCAGAGCGAGTGCTATGCGACCTCCTCTACCCAGCGCCCTTGCTCGTCGGGGTTGATCAGGCGGCGGTGGAACAGGGCGCTCAGGCAGTCGGCGGCGCCACGGTTTTTCAGGCCGCGTGCGGTCTTTGGATCGAAAGCCAGGATGTCGTCCACCAGCGCAGACGAGGGGCGAATGACCAGGGCGTCGAGATCGAGCCGCGCGGTGGCCGCGGTGCTGGCGCCCAGCACGTCGCGCACCTCTTGCTTGAGTGATTCGCGAATGTCCGCGGGCACGCCGTCGAGTCCGTCAATGTGGCGCTCCAGCGCCTCGGCCTTGCTGCGGGCCAGTGCGACTTCCTTGCTGATGCGGTCCCATGACCTGACCGAGTCGCTCACGAGTTCATCTTGGAAGATGTCAATGGTGCGGCGAAGCATGCCGAAGATGTCCGTCATCGCCATCGCCTCGTGACCGTCGATGCTAAAGCGTGCCGGCTCGTTGATGACGCAAACGATCGGCTCCACGGCGCCGAGTTGGCGGTGAGCGACCATGCGGGAAAAGTAAGCCGCTTGCCGCAAGGGCGTGTGGTTGCCGATGCCGCCGTCGACATACAAGGCCTTGCCGATCTGTACCGGGGGAAAGAAGAAGGGAATTGCTGCGCTGGCCAACAAAGCGTCCACGAGCTCGGCGGTGTTTTTGATGCGATGGTAGTTGAGCAAGCGCTGCTTGTTCAAAGGAAGCTGGCGGTCGTAGTCCACAAAGCTGTCAACCAGCTTCGAGACATAGAAGGTTTCGAGGTTGCCGGTGAGGTAGTTGGTGGCGCTGATCAGCAGGTGCGCGTCCTCAAGAGCACTGAAGTCGACATGCTTTTCGATGGTGGCGCGCAGCGCCTTGTTGCTGAAGTAATGGTAGGGCTTTCGGTCTGCCGTGCGCGCCAGCCGCAGGCGACTGATGGCCGACTTCTTCTCGCCCAAAATGTCGATGGTGCGCAACTGCTCGTAGAGCGCTGTCAGCTTGTTCACTCCGCCTTGCGCGGCCACGGTGGCGTTCAGCGCGCCCACGGAGGTGCCGCAGTAGACGTTGATCAGCTTGCGGTCGCGCTCGCGGTGGTATTTCTCCAGGGCCAACAGCACACCCAGTGCATAGGGCCCCTTCGCGCCGCCGCCGCTCAGCACAATGCATTGATACGAATCCACGATGGCTGTTCTTTTCTATGTTTGAGGTGTTTCAGGCGCAAATGCGCAGGCGCACATTGGAGCACGACGCCGACGAGTCGACGTGGGACAAGGCGGCACAAGACCCGACCCGCACAGCGATCAACAACGGCTGTGAGCACAAAGTGCTGGCCGCGCGAAACCTAAACATCCCGACAATCACCCAGGTCGGTAACCGCATCAGCGCTTGGTTGCAGGCCTGGGTGGCCGTGTTGAACGGGTGTCGGGCAAAGGCCAAGGTGCTGTCGGCCGTGGGTTTGACCCGCACACAGGCCACTCGCACTTGTTGGGGCGCGGCCTGCACCGAACCCAGCTCCTGTGCTTGGTCACTGAGACGGTGAGCTGGTACCCCGTCGCAGTGAATTTGAAAGGTTGAATAGTTGTGGGGCCCATAGTGAAGTACACAGGCTGCTGGATCCCCGCCTGCGCGGGAATGACATGGGGAGATGCCAACCCCTGCGCCCGTCATTCCCGCCTTCTCCCGTCATCCCCGCCTTCTCCCGACATCCCCGCGCAGGCGGGGATCCAGGCGGGTGCCTGAGGCGCAGCAGGCACCCGCGCACTCCATTCCTGCACGCCCCACCTGCCAATGCGCCCCCTGTTCGCTTTGGCGAAATCAGCCTTTCAAATCCACTGCACTAGGGTCGGAAGCTCCTCGCCAGCCATCAAACGGCCTCTTGAAGCGGTCTGCGGCGTTGCAAATGCTCGCAATACCGACCGGTATTACTGTGCTTTGCGCCTTGCCCTGACCCCAAACGCATCGTTTTTATTTGTTCCATCAAGCGTGCAACACTACACTAGCATTTATGATATGAGGATTCACTCTCGTCAGAGTCATCATCTTTATAATAGATGCTAGGCTCTAAAAAAAGGCGGTCAGGATGACTTTGTCTTTTGTCCACAATATTGTGCTGAATAAATTGATGGGATGCGAGTGTCCGTAAATTTCTCCCTAAAGATTTGGCCTTCTGGGTAATCGCCAGGTTATCAAGGTATTTGAGAGGCTCTATGTTATGAGTGCTCAAGAAATTATTCAGTGTGGTTTGTGAATTGACGGCTGAGGAAAAGCCGTCGCGAATTTGTTTGTTGATCTCCCCGACAAGTTCATTGAACCGCCCCGTTGCATACTTTGTGTTCGGGTGTCGCAAAGCTTTGTTAATAGTTTCTGTGATGTATTTTTCGTTCAGGCAATCAATTATAATTTTTTTATCGCAATTTCGTGCGAAATTATCATTAAGCATCTCTCTATTGTGAGCCAGCAGTTTGTTGATTTTGAAATTTGCGGTTTGATGAAGATGCCGCAAAAAATCCACACTGCTCTCATCAATATTTTTGTCGTATGTGCGTGAGCAAGCCCATCCAGTTGCCTCGTCCATGGCAACAAACAAATACGAGGGGCCTTCTTCATGCGCTGCTCTGGGCAATCGTGTGACCCCGACATGCACGAAACCCGGTTCGATTTCAGGCGGGGAAAACCCAGAAATCAAAGCAATTCTTTCTTTCCGGGTGACAGGGTTTTGCAGGCTGTTGGCATAGTAAATTACGTCTTTGGGATTGGATGTTGCGCCATCTACACCTCTATTTATATGAACATTTGGGCCCAGCTGAAGTAATGTTTTGACGAACTCGGGATTTTTGTTTGTCGCTGCCAGCATCAGGGCAGTGAAGCCCGTTTTTGATTGCTGATCAACAAGTCTACGAGATTCTCTAGGTGCCTCATTACACAAGGTTTTTAAGACTTCAATGTTGCCGCTACAAACGGCTTTATGTAAAACCGATGTTTTATCAGGCGTTAAAATTCTGACATTGGCGCCTTGCTTGATCAATGTTGAAACAACCTCTGAATGACCTTCTGAAACTGCTAATGTCAGGGCGGTATGGCCATTTTCGGCTTGGGTATCAACTTTGGCATTGAACTTTAGCAACGTCTCAACTGAGTCATGAGACCCAAGTTGTGAGGCATACATCAGAGGTGTGGAGCCATATGATCTCATCGGGAGATTAATCAACTCGCAAGCGTCGGGGTTTTTTTCCAATAGTTCTTCCAGCCCCTTCTTGTTGTTTTTCTCTACAGCGCCGAGAATCTCCTCCATGTCCTGTTCAAAATCTGAAAACTCATCATCTAGCAGTGGGGGCGATGGAATGCCATATTGTTTACGATCCACAACCACGATTTCGTCGGGACAAATGCTACCAAGCGATCCAACACTGTCCTGTGAACTCAGGCTAGGCGATTTGGCGTTGAGTAACTGATCGGGTGACGCTTGGGATTGAGCCGACAAATCGCTCGCCGAGCGAGCAACATCAAGCTGCAATCGGCTCGATCTTGTCGGTGGTGGGAGGGTGCTTGGCAAAGAATGGCGACGCTTCAATCCTGTCTGGCTGCTCGTGGCGTCTTGAAGGGGATATGTTGAGGGCTCGTTCAGGGTTGCCGGGGGCTGTGTCACGTGCGATGTGAAGTTGGCCGGGAGCGATTTTGAGCGCTGCATGATTGGCAAAGAAATTGCAGTTTTTGATATTGTCATAAAGTGCATTCCAAGTATTTGGTATTGGTTTCGTATGGTCAGCCGCGGCAGTAGGCTAATTGAATTTTTGTGACATTGCCTACGTCAGTGCAGATACAACAGGCCCTAACCTGAAGTGCCTTATCGAGGGCTGCGATTGGAGGGTGGGCCCTGAGTCTGGCTTGCCCCGGCAGCTTTGACCACTGCATACCGTGCCAGGGTGAGTGTGCGTGCCTCGTCATGCTGTACCACCGGTTGTGGGTAGTCTCTTCCCACGACCAACCCCGCTGCGCTGAGCACGAGTGGTTTGGCGGCCCAGGGTGCATGGATCGCTGCATCGGGCAAGGCTGCAAGTGCCTCGACATAGCGCCGGATGAATTGCCCGCGGGGGTCGAACTTTTCGCTCTGCGTCACCGGGTTGAAAATGCGAAAGTAGGGTTGGGCGTCACAGCCACTGGAGGCCGCCCACTGCCAGCCGCCGTTGTTGGCAGCCAGGTCAAAGTCGTTCAGGTGCTGGGCAAAATAAGCTTCGCCGCGCCGCCAGTCGATGCCCAGGTCTTTGACCAAAAAGCTGGCCACGACCATGCGCAAACGGTTGTGCATGTAGCCCGTTTGATTGATTTGCGCCATGGCCGCATCCACCATGGGATAGCCTGTTCGGCCGGCGCACCAGGCTTCAAACAGCGCGTCTGCCTCGGGCCCTTGTTGCCACTGGATGCGGTCGTACTCGGGCTTGAAGCTGCGCGTCACCACATGGGGATGATGGTGCAAAATTTGATGGTAAAAATCTCGCCAAATCAGCTCGGACAACCAGACGCTGGCCCCTTGTGACCCTTGCTGGCTGCGATCCCAAGCCAGACTTGCCAAACGGCGTATCGAAACCGTCCCGAAGCGCAGATGCACAGACAAGTAGCTTGGGCCTTTGACCGCGGGGAAGTTGCGGCGGTCTTCGTAGTCATCCATCCGCTGCAAAAAGTCTTGCAGCAAGGCCTCACCCGCGGCGGCACCGGGCACGATCCCTAAGTGGCTCAGGTTGGTCGGCTCAAAGCGGAGCTCAGCCAAGGTGGGCAGTTGCGCATACGGGGTCGGGCGAGGGGCCAAGTGCTGCCCGTAACGCTGCGTGGGGTAGGCCTTGAGGTAGAACGCATCCACCTTCTTCAGCCATGAATTCTTGTACGGCGTGAACACGGTGTAAGGCCTGCCCGCGCCCGTCAGGAGCTCGCTGCGTTCAAACACCACATGGTCTTTGCTGCTGTGCCACCGGATGCCTTGTTGCGCCAGTGAGTCCCGCACGTGAGCGTCGCGTGTGAGGGCGGCAGGCTCATCGTCGTGGTTGACATACACCGCTTGCGCGCCCAGTGCTTGGGCCAATGGCGGGATGAGCTGGCAAGCGGGGCCGTGCAGCACAATCATCCCCGCTTGCGGGTGGTGTTGCCGCAGCTCGGCGTCCAAGGCGAGCACGCTGCCGTGAATGAACTCAACCCGCCGGTCGGCGCGAGGCAGTGCATCCAGGATGTCGGTGTCAAAAACAAACACACAGTACACCTGGCGCGCGTTGCGGCAGGCGTGAGAGAGAGCGGCGTGGTCTTGCGCGCGCAGATCACGGCGGAACCACACCAGGGCGGTGTCAGCCCCGGGGATCATCGGGTGCTCAGTTGCTGACTTGTGCAAATAGACACTGGCTTCGGGCCCTTAATGGTGCCGCCAAGAATCAAACCGTGCTGGCCCCAGGCGGTGTCCGAGCAGGGCGGGCATGACGCTGGCCATGGCCGTGGGCGTGATGCCCCATTGACTCAGTCCCGGCCATTCGCCTGTGGCGACATTGGGCACGGTCATGGACGCGACGTTGTCGCGCGACATCAAGGGTTCACCCGGCAGACACTCGAGCAGCGCGGCTTGCACGTAGCCCGTCCAGTGGGGCAGGGGAATGATGGGGCGAGGGTGGCCGGACCACACCCCGGCGCAGCGAACAATGTCCCCCAAGGTCATCACATGCGGGCCCGCGCACTCCAGAGTTTGCCCAATGGTCTCGGGCGCGTCCAGGCTGTGAATGATGGCGCGGGCAACGTCTTCGACCCACACGGGTTGAAAGCGTGCATGGCTGTCCGCCAGGGGCATCACCGGCACGTTGCGCTGAAGACGGGCAAACAGGTTCACAAACCGGTCATGCTCACCAAAGATGACCGATGGGCGCAACACGGTGAGGTGCAAGGCTTTGGAAGCTCGCAGTGCTGCCTCACCAGCGCTCTTGCTGCGCAGGTACTGCGAGGCGGCGGCCTGCGGGGTGGCGGTGACCCCGAGCGCACTGACGTGAATCAGGCGCTGCACGCCTTGGGCCTGACAGATCTGCGCCAGGCGCTGCGGCAGCTTCACATGGGCTTGCTCAAACTGATCAGCTTGGCCGTGCAAGATGGCCACCAAGTTGATCACGGTATCGACTTGTCGCACGAGGGTGCGCAGCATGCCATCGTCGTGTACATCGGCGCTGAGCAACTCCAGGGTCGGCAGCGTCTTGATGTGCGTCGCGCGCTGGGGTCGACGACTGGGCACCAAAATGCGACCCGAACCGCCACCCGAGCGCGCCACCAGGCCTTCGCAGACGCTGCGCCCCACAAAGCCTGTCCCACCCAAAACCAGAATATTGCGTGCCATAGCGTGCGTCAGTGTGCGTTTCAGAAGATCAAAAATGTGTGGACAAAAAGGCGGACGACGATGAGTCCCGAATCAGGGAAGCTCGCGGTCTGCCGGCGGTGTATCGCTTTCCCGAGGACCGATCACTTTACCCATGCGGGCCTTGAGGGAGGGTTTGTCATTGCCAAGCAAAACGTCATAGTAAATGGCATTGGACAGCACTTTCTTCACATAGTCTCGGGTTTCGTTGAAGGGGATGCTCTCGGCCCAGGCAGCCACCTCCAAGGTCGGTCCCTCGCGCCAGCGCCGGGGGCGCCCAGGGCCCGCGTTGTAGGCCGCCGCCGCCATGGCCTGCGAGCCTCCCAGATCGTCCATCACCAGCTTGAGGTAAGTGGTGCCGAGCTTGAGGTTGGTGTCGCGGTCGGTGATGAGCTCGCGCGAGTACGGTATGCCAACCCGCTTGGCTGTCCAGCGCGCCGTGGCGGGCATCAACTGCATCAGGCCCGAGGCGCCGACGCTTGAGCGTGCGTCCATGATGAAGCGTGACTCTTGTCGGATGAGGCCATAGACATACGCAGGGTCGAGCCCAATATCCTGCGCATGTCCGGTGACTTCTTTGCGAAACGGCATCGGGAAGCGCTGCGTCAAGTCAACCTCGACCTTGGTCCGGTCGCTGGTGTTGATGCAGGTCTTCCAGACCTCGCGGTCGCAGGCCCACTGGGCTGCGGCCAACAGCTGCCGATCGTTCATGCCGCGCAACGTGAAATTCCATTCGCGGTCGCCCTCGCCCCGCAGGCCCATGCCGATGAGGCTCAGGGCCCGACTCAACCCCGGGTTGCGGACGGTTTGGGCGCGTTCTTCGGCGGTGAGTGGCGCGGGCTTAGGGGGCAGGGGGATGGGTCGGCCCAGGTCTTCGGCGGCCAACTGGCCGTAGAAGTTGAACTGTCCGGCAATGCTCTCCAGCAACTCACCCGCCAGGGCCACGGACTCGGGCCGCCCGTCTGCCAAGCCTTGAATGGCGCGTGCCTTCCAGTACACCCAAGTGGCATCACGTTGTTGCGTGCTGCCCATGCTCGCGATGGCCTGCTGAACTTGGCGCCACTGTGGGCCTTGTGGTGCACGCAGTGCTGCACGCACCTTCCAGGCCAAGGTGTCATCGGGAAAGTCCAACTCTTTCACGGCGCCCTTGTTGGCCTTGTCGCTGGCCAGCAGCAACTTGGCGGCACGCTGAAAGTGTTCATGGGCTTCGGGCAGCAGGTTGATCCCCGACTGCTTGCCCACCATGGCCCAGGCCCAGGCGGCCAAGTCTTTGGGCAGCTTACGTTCCCATCGATCATTGAGCTGGGTGGCCGCGGCATTGGGATCGTTGGTGGCCATGCGCATCAAAGCCAGTGTGGCCAACTCAGCCTGCAGGCGATTGAAGACCGCCTCTTTGCGCGACAGAAAGCGTGCCGGGCTGTCCATCAATTCATTCAAACTCTTGGCCTCCACCTCACCCAGCAAACTCAGGGCTTGGCGCGCGGCTTTGGGCCGATTCGCGTCAATCGCAAACCGCGCTTTGCGCCAGATGTCGGCCTCAGTGAATGCCTTGGCCTCCAGCAGGGCGCTGGCCATGGCCAAGCAAGCTGTGTCCGCGTCGCTTTGAGCCAGCCAAGCGGCCAGGGCCTCGTCGCGGACTGCTTGGCCTTTTTGTTGCTGGATCAACTGGGCGTAGCACGTGACCTCGCGGTCATCGTTCATCCGAAAGCGCGGTTGGTCGGCGGCAAACGCATCCCAGTCGCGTCGGCGCCCGAGCTCCAGCAACCAGTCGTTGCGAAAGCGGTCTTCAAGGTAGGAGTCTTTCCATCGGGCGTAGAACTCGTCGACCTCTGCAACTTTGAGCTCACTGATGCGGGCGTTGTGATCCCAATAGTCCACCCACATGGCCAGCGGATGTTGGGTCGCCGTGGCAGTGGCCCGCGCGGATGTCAAGCGATTGCGATCTCGTTTGCGAAACGCCTCACGGGCTTCGCTGATCAGATCATCATTGTTTTGGGCTTGAACAGGCAGGCTGAGCAACGCGGCCAGCCCCATGCACAGGGCGGCCACGCTCAGTGCCCGAAGCTGCCCATATACTGTGCCCGCGCTGCGCTGCTGTGGGTGAGCTGAGTGGTTCATTGACTGGATTTTCGCGGTGTCTATCTTTGGGGTTTGACTCACGTTGTTTGCCTGTCGCTGACTGGACTGCTTGGATTGCCCTTACTGCCCTGATTGTCCTCTGCCGACTGCCTTGACTTCTACCCCCGTCCCTGCCGATTTAAGGTCACACTGGCGTCGCACCTTGCTGGCCCGGCGCGAGGCGTTTGAGCAGCACCCCGATTTTGCGTCGGCGCAGGCGGCTTTGGTGACTTGTTTGCAAACTGTCGTGCAACAGTTGATGCCCGAATGCCTGGGCCTGTATTGGCCGCTGCGGGGTGAATTTAACGCACCCGAGTGGGCGCAGCGCGCGGCTGTGGACGATGCCCGCTTGGCCTTGCCCTTTGCGCAGCGCCAGCCCATTGAAATGCACTACCGCGCCTGGGACGGTCGCCCGCCAGATCGGCATGACGAGTGCGGTATCCCCAGCGTCGCTGGCGAGCCTGTGGTGCCTGACGTGGTCTTGGTTCCTTGCGTGGGCTACACCCGCAGCGGCCACCGGCTGGGCTTTGGTGCAGGCTACTTTGATCGTTGGCTGGCGGCGCACCCGCATGTCACGGCCGTCGGTGTCGCGTGGTCGCTTTGCGAGTTGCCGGCTGAGGCCTGGCAGGCCCAGCCCCACGATCAAGCCTTGATGCTGATCGTGACCGAGCACGGCCCGGTCGAGGCGTGAGCGCCTTGGATAAGATTGAGACAGCTCAGGTGTGGCGGTCGACACGGGCGTTGCAAGTTTGAGTGTGCGTGGGTTCTCGGGCGCTTGCTGACAAGGCACAATGACTTTCGACAGGGGTCGCAGTGATGGGCTCGGATCTTGGAGAACACCATGTCAGATGCACCACCCAACCTACCCACCGAGCGCCAAGCACTCAGAGCCAAACTCATCGCCGCCCGCCAGGCCTTGCCTGATCGCCTGGAGCGTGCCGTTCAATTGCAAAGCGTGTTGCGTGTGTGGTTGACGGGCCGGCGTGAGAGGGCCATCGGGGCCTATTGGCCGATCAAGGGTGAGTTCGATCCCTTGCCGGCCTTGTTTCGGTGGTCCGAGGGCGCGCCGGACCGCTTGATCGGTCTGCCTGTGGTCGACAAAGAACAAGGCTCTTTGCAATTTCATCTGTGGTATCCCGGTTGCCCAACCGAGCTCGACGCCTACAACATCCCCAAGCCCAAAGGGACCGAGGTGTTTGCCCCCGACATGTTGCTCTTGCCCTGTGTGGGTTATGGCCCAGCGGGTGTGCGTTTGGGCTACGGCGGTGGCTTTTATGACCGCACGGTGCTGGCCTTGACGCCCCGGCCGGTGACGGTGGGCTTGTGCTATGCGAATGGCTTCTTGCCCTTGCTGCGTGCACAGCCTGATGACCTGCCCTTGGATGCCCTGGTCACCGACGATGGCGTGAGCTGGCAACGCGACTGAGGCCTGTGGTGGCTGTGATCGGTGGTTGCAAATTGCTACAAATCCCAGCCTCTTTGCACCTATTCGCGGGGTTGACCCCAGAGCCCTGCGACGAGACGATGTGAACCATTGCAGCGCATGACTTCTGGGTTTCAATGAACACTCCATCTTCCCCCTCATCCACACCGTCCAATCCGGTCCCCGTCCCCCGCGGCGTTCAAGGCACCCCCTTCGAGGCCACGGCGCGTGCCCTGCTCGAATTGCGTCAAGAGATGGAGCGACTGCATGCCCAGCTGCAGTACCTCAAGCTCCTGCGCAAACTGGGTGTGAAGCGCCTTTGATTGACCCCATCTCACGGGCTCGCGTGCGAGGCGATGGGCTTGGATGTTAGCGGGCCAAGCCTCAAGCGCTGACAAATCTCCAGTACGCTGGTGCTTTGATTCATCGTATAGAAATGCAGCCCGGGCACACCACGGCGCAGCAGTTGTTCGCACAACTGCGTGATCACCTCCAGGCCGAAGGCCTTGATGGATGCCACGTCGTCGCCATAGCCTTGTAGGCGCAAGCGCATCCACCGCGGTATTTCGGTGCCGCAGCCATCTGCAAAGCGAATGATGTTGCCCGCATTGGTGATGGGCATGATGCCGGGGATCACGGGGATGTCAGCCCCGAGCGCCTGGGCGTCATCCACAAACCTGAAATACGCGTCGGCATTGAAAAACATCTGGGTGATGGCTGAGCTGGCCCCGGCCTGCACCTTGGTGACATAGGCCTGCAAGTCGGCCTGAGGCGAGCGTGCCTGAGGGTGCATCTCTGGGTAGGCACCCACCTCGATGTGAAAGTGCCCACCCGTCTCGGCGCGGATGAAGCTGACCAAGTCGCTGGCATAGCGAAACTCACCAAACTCGCCATAGCCACTGGGCAAGTCGCCCCGCAAGGCCACGATGCGGTGAATGCCCGCCGCTTGAAACTGTTGGAGCTTGTCGCGAATCGAGGCCCTGCTCGCACCGATGCATGAAAAATGCGGAGCGGCTTGATGCCCCTCGGCCAAAATGGCTGACACGGTGGACAAGGTGCCTTCTTGGGTCGAGCCCCCTGCGCCATACGTGACCGAACAAAAATCCGGCTGCAAGGGATAGAGCTGTTGGCGAACCAAAGCCAGTTTGCTCACGCCCTCGGGGGTTTTGGGAGGAAAAAACTCCAGGCTCAATGGCGCGGCCTTGGTGCTTGTTGTCATGGCGAACCTTGCGCAGAAGATGAAGAAAGGGCTTGCGCCCAGACGAAGAATTCGGTGTTGCCCTGGCCGTGCCCCTGACCCCCTTGGATGGCACTTTGAAAATAGCCGCACCACCGCAAGGGCAGGGCGGCCACCGCCGCCTCAATGCGTGCCTGGACCTGGGCATGCAAGGCGGGGTCTTTCACCACCCCGCTTTTGGGGATGTGCTGTGGCTGCAACTCAAACTGCGGCTTGACCAACATCAGCAGATGGGCCTGCGGTGCCAGATAGGTGCACAAGCTGGGCAGCACCAGGGTCAAGGAGATGAACGACAAATCCCCCGTGACCAGCCCCATGCTGTGCCGCTGCGTCTGGCTGGCAAAGGGCGTGCCCGACACATCGCGGGCGTTGACCCCCTCATGGCACACCACCCGCGGGTCGCGGCGCAGCCGGGCGTGCAATTGACCGTGACCCACGTCGATGCCCACGACGTGGGCTGCGCCACGTTGCAACAAGGCATCGGTGAAACCGCCCGTGCTTTGCCCCGCATCCAGACAATGCAATCCCTCCACTGAAATGCCGCAATGGTCCAGCGCGGCGTCCAGCTTCAGCCCTGCGCGCGAGACAAAGCGAAGCTCGGCGTTGTCGTTGATGCGCAGCTCACAGCCATCGGGCAAGTCCTCGCCTGCTTTGTGCGGCACCACCCAGCCCTGCGGACCCAGCCACGACACACCCCCTGCGTCAATCAGGCGCTGAGCGGCTGAGCGTGTGGGGGCCAGGCCGCGTAGTGTGATGAGCTGATCGGCGCGCATGAAGTGCCAAGGACAGGGGCCGCCGCTTGAGGCAGCGGCCCGCGGGGACTCAATAGCGATAGGTGTCAGGCTTGTAGGGCCCTTGCTTGGGCACGCCGATGTACTCGGCTTGCTCATCGCTCAACTCGCTGAGCATGGCGCCGACCTTCTTCAGGTGCAGGCGCGCCACTTTCTCATCCAAGTGCTTGGGCAGCACATAGACCTTGCCAATGTCATACGAGTCAGGGTGAGAGAACAGCTCGATCTGCGCGATGGTCTGGTTGGCAAATGAGCTCGACATCACGAAGCTAGGGTGTCCCGTGGCACAGCCCAAATTCACCAAGCGGCCCTTGGCCAGCAAGATGATTTTCTTGCCGTCAGGGAACACCACATGGTCAACTTGGGGCTTGATCTCGTCCCACTGGTACTTTTCGATCGAGGCGATGTCGATCTCGTTGTCGAAGTGACCAATGTTGCAGACGATGGCTTCGTCCTTCATCTTGATCATGTGATCGTGGGTGATGACGCGCTTGTTTCCGGTGGCGCTGACGAAGATGTCGGCCTTGTCTGCCGCGTACTCCATGGTCACGACCTTGTAGCCTTCCATGGCCGCTTGCAGCGCGTTGATGGGGTCCACTTCAGTCACCCACACCTGCGCGCTGAGCGCACGCAGGGCCTGCGCCGAGCCTTTGCCCACGTCGCCATAACCACAGACTACGGCGACCTTGCCGGCGATCATCACGTCAGTGGCGCGCTTGATGCTGTCCACCAGAGACTCGCGGCAACCATAGAGGTTGTCGAACTTGCTCTTGGTCACGCTGTCGTTGACGTTGATGGCGCGGAACAACAAAGTGCCCTTGGCGCTCATCTCTTTGAGGCGATGCACGCCGGTGGTGGTTTCCTCCGTCACGCCGATGATCTGGGCGCCCTTGCGGCTGTACCAGGTGGCGTCTTCAGCCAGCTTGGCCTTGATGGCGGCAAACAGGCAGGTTTCTTCCTCGCTGGTGGGGTTGGCCAGCAGCGAGGCGTCTTTCTCGGCCCGCTTGCCCAAGTGCATCAGCAAGGTGGCATCGCCGCCATCATCCAAAATCATGTTGGGGCCTTCACCGTCCGCTCCCTTGGGGCCGAACTCGAAGATGCGATGGGTGTAATCCCAGTAGTCGATGAGCGTTTCGCCCTTGTAGGCAAACACGGGGGTGCCCACGTCGACCAGGGCAGCGGCTGCATGGTCTTGGGTCGAGAAAATGTTGCATGAAGCCCAGCGTACTTGCGCGCCCAACGCCTGCAGGGTCTCGACCAGCACGGCGGTCTGGATGGTCATGTGCAGCGAGCCCGTGATGCGCGCACCTTTGAGGGGTTGCTTGGCCGCGAACTCTTGCCGAATGGCCATCAGGCCAGGCATTTCGGTCTCGGCGATTTTGATTTCTTTACGGCCCCACGCGGCCAAGGACAAGTCGGCGACCACGTGGTCGGGGGTGGTTTTGAGCACAGCGTTCATGAGGTTCTCCGGTTCAGGTGAAGGAACCCTCTGAGCAGGCTGCTGAACGCTAAAGAAACAAACGCTCACCGCACCTGACCAGGGGGTGAGCGCCGTTGACCCGCTGACGGAAACCGAGAAGGCTTCCTGGGGCGGTTTCCGAGCCTGGGATGCATGACGCACCTCGCAACGCTCCTCGGAAAGTGTGCAGATTATAGGGGGGTGTCAGGCCACCGGTCAGCGAAATGCTGTGGCAAGTGGCCGTTTTTTGGGGGATCTCTCGGTCACAAAAGATGCCAGCTGCGGGGATGGCCACAGACGCACAGCTGCGAACAGCATGCCATCGGACAATTCCTCAACGAAGGGCAATGTGAAGGCAGGTCGTCAGTCCGCTGGAGGCGCGCCTGCTGCCTCCGGGTAGAGCCGAGGAAGTAGCAGGTGGAGCGAATCAAGGGGAAAAGCGATGCTGAGTGGGCCCCTGTGGCTATCGCTCGTCAGCAGCCCGTCTTTGAGCAGTCCACGCATGACGTCCCGGACCGTCCTCTCGCCGAGTCCCGTCATCTGTGTGAACTCAGCCCGCGAGACCGGCCCCGCCACGACGATGTGATGCAGCGGGAGCACGATTTCCTTCCGGTAAACCAAGCTCGAAACCGTCTCTCCACGTACTGTCACAAGTGTCGCCACCCGCTTCTTGAGGTCGTCGAGGTCCAGAATCTGGCTCATGAACTGCACCTGGTCCTCGCAGACTTCAACGAAGAACTCGCACCAAGCGCGAAGCATCTTCTCGCTCAGGTTTCCTCTGCCGTCCAGGTCTCCATGCCGAGGCATGTCGGCGTTCGCGAGCAGTTCGTAGTAGCGCGCTCGCTGCCTGGCCAGCCCCCGGTTCACCGACCACAGCCCATCGCTCAACGGGAGGAGCGCGCAGTGGGTCTGGAGTCGACACGCGCGACCGTTGCCGTCCAAGAACGGGTGCACCCAGGCGTACCGATGGTGCGCAGCTGCGATGGTGTAGAGCAGCGCGTCGAGGCCCGCCATTCGACCGTAGACGTCGTCTGCCCTTGCCAAAAACGCCGGCACCGAAGCGTATCCAGGCGGATGATGCCGTCCGACCGTGACGTCCTCCTGCCGAAGAACGCCTGGCTGGACAACGCGCCCGTTGGGCGATATTCGGTCGGCAGGAGCAAGTCGGCCGTAGAGGCACGCATGCGCACGTTGCAGGAATCTGCTGGTCAGCGCCTCCGCATCTGACACGTGGGCGGCTTCCAGCTCTCGCTCGGCATCAATGTGAGCGATGGCAATTCGCTGCCGTTGAGCGGTGTCGGGCTTGTCCGAAAAGTCTTTCTTCAGGGCTCGGGCAATGTTTGCTGGGTGTGTGCTTTGCCCCTCGATGAGGTTGGAGTAGTACGAGTTCATCGCCCGCACAAGCTCCCGAAGCGAGGCTCTGGTGGCGGGGTGAACGCCTTGGAGCCGATGCGAAGCTTCGACCACCCCACGTGTGCGTCGCCCCAGCTCAGCAAGGTCCTGCTGAGGGAGCAGGGGCTCGAACTGGTGAGGCTGGTTGTAGACGTCGACGGGGGTGGGTGCGGTAGACATGAGGATGCCGGTTGCGTTTCCGCCAACAGCTTAGCAGAATTCCCATATACAACAACATTTTAGGAGCACATCCAGGCACGAACTTGCCTGTTCTTCTGCCGGTTTGTTTTCCGGTTTCACGACGGATTTGTAACCACCCTCCCGAGCGCTACGATGGGGTCAGACCATCCTCTACAAAGATTACCTGCCGCTAAAGACCCTGGTTGTTTTTTGGCCGCGCGCTCAAATTTCTAAATCAGAAATTTAAAAACCAATATTCCGGCAATGGAAAATATGAAAATCAAAGGGACAAATTTTTCTTTAGAATTCTTCGTTTTAAAGAAGTGTATTGATTGAATAATTACTGCCAAGGCTGCTGTTATCGTGACGAGTGGGATTTTATTTCCAGGATCCTCTAAATATTCATGTGCTATCGATTGATCTATTGCTTCCATCCAGCTGTATTTGTTTTCTGGCAGTGCAATAAGAAATAATAAACTGACAAAAGATGTGATGTATGAAATTATTTTGAAAATGATTTTCATCACTTATCGACCTACGCAAGTAACGTGGTGATGTGAGATTTGAAAGGTTGAATCGTTGCGAGGCGGATGGCGAAGTACAAAGGCTGCTGGATTCCCGCCTGCGCGGGAATGACATGGGGAGATGCCAAGCCCTGCGGCCGTCATCCCCGCCCGCGCCCGTCATCCCCGCGCAGGCGGGGATCCAGGAGGGTGCCTCAAGACCAACATCCCCGCGCACTGCATTCCTGCAAGCTCAACTTGCTAATGCGCCAACTGTTCGCTTTGGCGAAATCAACCTTTCAAATCCACTGGGGCGGGGTACTAGCACCCCAGCAGGCCCACTTATGGCGTCTGCCATCCACCACCAAAACCCCCGATCACAAACCCGCTGCGGCACGCAGGGCTTTGACCTTGTCGGTCTTCTCCCAAGTGAACTCTGGCTCATCACGCCCAAAGTGGCCATAGGCGGCGGTTTTCTCGTAAATCGGGCGCAGCAAATCGAGCATTTGGATGATGCCCTTGGGGCGCAAGTCAAAGTGCTCGCTGATCAATGCGGCGATTTTGTCGTCGGAGATCACGCCCGTGCCTTCGGTATAAACCGTCACGTTCATGGGTTTGGCCACCCCGATGGCATAGGCCACCTGAATTTGGCACTGGCGGGCCAGTCCCGCGGCCACGATGTTTTTGGCCACGTAGCGTGCTGCGTAGGCGGCAGAGCGGTCCACTTTGGTGGGGTCTTTGCCGCTGAAGGCGCCGCCGCCATGCGGGCAAGCGCCGCCGTAGGTGTCAACAATGATTTTGCGACCGGTCAGGCCACAGTCGCCTTGCGGGCCGCCGACCACAAAGCGCCCGGTGGGGTTGACCAGGTAGCGTGTCTCTTTGAGCCACTCTTTGGGCAGCACCGGCTTGATGATTTCTTCGATCACGGCTTCGTTGAACTCGGCTTTCATCTTCTTGCCGTCGCTCATTTCAGGCGCGTGCTGGGTCGACAGCACCACGGTGTCGATGCTGTGCGGCTTGCCGTCCACATAGCGCATGGTGACTTGGCTCTTGGCGTCTGGGCGCAGAAAGGGCAGACGGCCATCTTTGCGCAGCTGCGCTTGGCGCTCGACCAAGCGGTGGGCGTAGTAGATCGGGGCGGGCATCAGGTCGGGCGTTTCATCGCAGGCGTAGCCGAACATCAAGCCTTGGTCGCCGGCGCCTGTGTTGAGGTGGTCATCGCTGGCGTGATCGACCCCTTGGGCGATGTCGTTGCTTTGCCTGTCGTAGCACACCATGACCGCACAGCCCTTGTAGTCAATGCCGTACTCGGTGTTGTCGTAGCCGATGCGCTTGATGGTGTCGCGCGCGACTTGGATGTAGTCGACGTGAGCGTTGGTGGTGATTTCGCCGGCCAGTACCACAAGTCCGGTGTTGCACAGTGTTTCAGCCGCCACGCGGGAGAGGGGGTCTTGCTTGAAAATCGCGTCCAGAATGGCGTCTGAGATTTGGTCGGCGACCTTGTCAGGGTGGCCTTCAGAAACAGACTCGGAAGTAAACAGGAAATCATTCGACATGGCCGTTGCTCCAATGGGGACAGGTTGCACACTGCGTTGCCGGCCTGACTGCTGGGAGTTCGGCGAACGCTTTAGCAGTACTTGTTGAATCGCCCTGCAAGTAGTTCATAACTCAGCGATGGATCCATTATAGGAACATGAAACGCATTTTTTCTTGGCTTTCGCGCTGGCCTTTGCCTTTGTTGCACGTCTTAGGGGGGGGCTTGGGGTGGTTGGTTTTTGCCCTGTCACCGACCTATCGCCGTCGCTTCAAAGCCCAAGCGCAGCAAGCCGGCGTGCCCTGGCCCATTGCCCGCTTTGCTGTGGCCGAGGCGGGGCGCATGGTGGCTGAGTTGCCTTACCTGTGGCTGCGACCCAGCGACGAGCCGCTGGGCCCACGCATGCGCTTTGAAGGCGAGGAGTTTGTGCGTCAGGCCCATGCGCAGGGGCGTGGCGTTTTGTTCTTGACGCCACACTTGGGGGCGTTTGAGGTGGCTGGACAAGCGTGTGCCGAGTTGTTTGGGGCCACCCACCCGCTGACCGTGCTCTACAGGCCGGCCCGCAAGGCGTGGTTGCGCGAGGTGGTTGATACCACCCGGGGGCGTCCCGGTTTGATGACGGCACCGGCCAGCCTGGCCGGCGTGCGGCAGATGGTTCGCGCCTTGAAAAAAGGCGACTCCGTGGGTTTGTTGCCTGACCAAGTGCCGCCCTTGGGCATGGGGGAGTGGGCGCCGTTTTGGGGGCGTGACGCTTACACGATGACCCTGGCCTCGCGCTTGGTGCAACAAAGCGGGGCCGTCGTCATGCTGATCTGGTGCGAACGCCTGCCGCGTGGGCGGGGCTATGTGGTTCGTTGTGAGCCCTTGACTGAAGCGTTACCGAATGATCCCGCTGCCCGTGCACAATGCGCGGCCATCATCAATCGGGCCATGGAGCGCTTGATTTTGCGGTGCCCGCAACAGTATCTGTGGGGCTATCACCGCTACAAGCAACCTGCTTCTACGCTCGCGAAGGACTGAATTGGGTACCCGTTTGTTATTGGCGTTGATTTGGTGCTTGCACCTGTTGCCCCTGGGGCTGCAAGCTGTGTTGGGCCGCAGTTTGGGGCGCTTGTTGCATGCCGTGGGTCGCTCACGTCGTGCGGTGGCCGCACGCAATGTGGCCTTGTGTTTTCCCAGTTGGAGCCCTGCACAGCGCGACGCCTTGGTGCGTGAGCATTTTCAGTGGTTGGGCCGCAGCATTCTGGAGCGTGGTTTGCTTTGGTACGCCTCGCACAAGCGCTTGCGCTCGCTGATCCAGGTGGAGGGTGATGTCGGCCTGGCCCAACGCAGTGATCGGCCCGTGATGTGGCTGGTGCCGCATTTTGTGGGCCTGGATGTGGCCGGGGTGGCCACGCAGCTGTTCCAAACCCGCCCAGTGGGCTCGATTTACCAGGCCCAAAGCAACCCCGTGTGGGACGAGGTCATTCGCAAAGGGCGCTTGCGCTTTGGCAACGGCAGCGTGTTTGCCCGCAGCGAAAAGGCCTTGCCCCTGGTGCGGGCGGTGCGCCGGGGGTGGGCGTTTTTCAATTTGCCGGACATGGATTTTGGCGCGCGCGATGCGGCGTTTGTGCCATTTTTTGGGGTCGCTGCAGCGACCCTGTTGGCGCCGTCCCGCATGGCCAAAGCGCTGAACATGATCGTGCAACCCGTG
This sequence comes from Burkholderiales bacterium, assembly GCA_031374415.1. GTDB lineage: Bacteria > Pseudomonadota > Gammaproteobacteria > Burkholderiales > Burkholderiaceae_C > CANHBY01. The sequence continues at coordinate 8,917 of JANMGB010000304.1, read as the reverse complement.
GTGGTGCAGATGTTGCCCGGTGGGCAGGGTTACGTTGTGCGATTTCTCGACCCCTGGCCCGATTTTCCGAGCGATGACCCCGTGGCTGACGCGGCCTTCATGAACCGTTGGATCGAGTCAGAGATTGCGCTCAATCCGGCGCAGTACCTGTGGGTTCACAAACGTTTCAAGACTCGGCCGGAGGGTGAGCCATCGTTTTATAGCCAGGCCCCCGCGCAGGCGCGCACATAATGACCGACATGACACTGCGCTTCACCAAAATGCAAGGCGCTGGCAACGACTTTGTCGTGCTGGATGCCACCCAGACGCCGCTGGCGCTCTCCGGCGACCAACTGCGCCGTTTGGGCGACCGCCGCTTCGGTGTCGGCGCCGATCAAATTTTGGTGGTTGAGCGCAGCGCCTCAAAGGGGGTTGATTTTCGTTACCGCATTTTCAACAACACGGGCGACGAGGTCGAAAACTGCGGCAATGGGGCGCGTTGCTTCGTGCGCTATGTGCACGACAAGGGCTTGTCTGACAAAACCACGCTGCATGTCGAGACGATCAACAGCCGCTTGACCTTGGTGCTGCAAGACGATGGGCGGGTCACGGTTGACATGAATGTGCCCATCTTCGAATTGGCGCGCGTGCCGTTTGATGCCCAGGGCTTGCAGCCTCGCGTTGTAGCGCGTGCCGAAATGTGGCCGCTGTTGGTCGGCGGGCAGTCGGTCGAGCTGACCGTGTTGTCGATGGGCAACCCGCACGCTGTGTGCGTGGTGCCGGACATCGACAAGGCGCCGGTGCTCACGCTGGGGCCCTTGATCGAGTCGCATGTGCGGTTTGCGCGCAAGGTGAACGTGGGCTTCATGCAAATCTTGAACCGAAGCCAAGTGCGTTTGCGCGTCTTTGAGCGTGATGCCGGCGAGACCCTGGCCTGCGGCACTGGCGCTGCCGCCGCGGTGGTGGCCGGTATCCAACAGGGCCTGCTCGATGAGCGGGTCGATGTGCAGGCCCGTGGCGGCTTGCTGACCATTGCCTGGGCGGGCCCGAGCACCTCGGTGTTCCTGACCGGGCCCGCCGTAACCGTTTTTGAAGGAGAAATCGCACTGTGAGCACCACCGAAAAAATCAGCGGCATTCAAGGCATTACCGAATCTGACATTGCCAACTACCTGACGCACACCCCCAGTTTTTTTGAACGCCAGGCGGAGCTTCTCAGCAGCATCCAACTCACCAGCCCGCATGGGCACCGTGCCGTCTCCCTGCAAGAGCGGCAGATGGAGATGCTGCGCGAAAAAATCAAAGGGCTGGAGCAAAAAATCATTGAAATGATCCGCCATGGCCAAGAGAACGTGACCATTGCCGACCGGCTCCACCGCTGGACCCGCAGCCTGATGGTCACCAACGATTTGCTCGAGCTGCCCTACGTGCTGGTGCAAGAGTTGATGCATGAGTTTTTGATCCCGCAGGCGGCCGTGCGCTTGTGGGCGGTGGATGAGGCCTTTGAAGACGAGCCGTTCGCACAAGAGGTCAGTGTGGACGCACAAAGCTTTTCCTCCAGCCTGACCTTGCCGTACTGTGGCCTGAATTCAGGCTTCGAGGCTGCGCTGTGGCTCGAAGACCATGCCAGCGTGACCTCGGTGGCCTTCTTGCCCTTGCGCCATGAAAGCAATCCGCATTCGTTTGGCATGTTGGTTCTGGGCTCGCCGGACCCCACCCGCTTTGCGGCCGACATGGGCACCGAGTTTTTGGTGCGCATTGCTGATTTGGCCAGCGCCAGTTTGGCGCGCTTGTTGCCCGAGTTCGAGCTGGCGTGAAACCCCGCGCCGAGGCCTCGGCCCCCGCGGCGAAACCCGAGCCCGACCCACCCCCGCCCCTGGATGAGGCGGTGCTGCAGCATCTGCGCTATTTGCAGGCCGAGCGGCGGCTGGCTGATCGCACCTTGGTCTTGTACACCGACGCTTTCACGCGCTTGATGCGATTTGTGCTGGCCCAAGAGGGTGTGTCATTGAAACAGGTTCGCTCACACCATGTGCGGCAGTGGGTGGCGGCGCTGCATGGCGGTGGCCTGGCCCCGCGCAGCATTGCCATGATCTTGTCGGCCTGGCGAGGCCTGTACCGTTGGTTGGGCGTTGAGGGCCAGATCGAGGTCAACCCGGTGATGGGGGTGCGGGCACCCAAAGCCCCTAAGCCGCTGCCCAAAGCCTTGTCCGTAGAGCACGCCGTGGCCTTGGCCGCGCACCAAGAGGCTCCCACCGACCACCCCCAACAAGCGGCCCTGCAGGCGCGTGACCATTGCATCACCGAGTTGCTCTATGGGTGTGGTTTTCGTGTCGCCGAGTTGGTTGGCCTGGACTGCCGTGCCAGCACCACGGCGGCGGGCTGGATCGACGCATCGGACGCCAGCGCCCATGTGCTGGGCAAAGGCAGCAAGCGGCGTGCCGTGCCGGTGGGCCAAGCCGCTTTGCTGGCCTTGGCCGCGTGGCTGGCGCACCGCGCCGTGCTGGCGCGGGCGGACGAGCCAGCGCTGTTCGTCAGCAACCGGGGATCCCGCCTCACCGCTGCTCAATTGAGGCTGCGCCTCAAACGCCAAGCCCTCCACGCCGAGTTACCCACCCATGTGCACCCTCACATGTTGCGGCATTCATTTGCCAGCCATGTGCTGCAGTCCAGCGGTGACTTGCGTGCCGTGCAAGAGTTGCTGGGCCATGCGCACATTGCCACCACCCAGGTCTACACCAAGTTGGATTTTGGGCATCTCAGCAAGGTGTACGACGCGGCGCACCCCCGGGCCAAAAAGCGAAGCTAAATTCCGCGCATGAAAACCATCCACATCCGTCCCGGCAAAGAGCGCTCTTTGCAAAAACGTCATCCCTGGGTCTTTGAGAGCAGCATCCAAAGTGGCAAAGCCGATTCCGGCGAGACCGTGCGGGTGGTGGATGCCGAGGGCCGTTTTTTGGCGTGGGCTGCGTTCAGTCCTGCCTCTCAAATTCGTTTGCGAGTTTGGAGTTTTGACGAGGCGCAGCGCATCGATGCCGCATTTTTTGAGCAACGTCTGAAACGTGCGCTGGCCTGGCGAGATCGCTTGCCGGTGGCCAGCAACGCCATGCGCCTGGTGCATGGCGAGGCCGATGGCCTGCCCGGATTGGTGGTGGACCGCTATGACGACACGCTGTGTGTGCAGTTCGGCTCGGCAGGGGCTGAGCGCTGGAAGGCGGTGGTGGCCGACGCCCTGTTGCGCCTCACCGGTTTGCGCCGCTTGTACGAACGCAGCGACGCCAGCGCCCGCGAACTCGAGGGCCTGCCCCCGGTCACCGGCTGGCTGCACGGCCAAGGTGCGACCGAGGTCACCGTGCGTGAGCATGCTTGGCAGCTGCACGTCGATGTGGCCGCCGGCCACAAAACCGGCTACTACCTGGATCAACGCGACAGCCGCCGGCTTTTTGCCGACAGCGTGCGGCTGTGGGGTTGCCAGCGCGTGCTTAACTGCTTCAGCTACACGGGGGGGTTCAGCGTGGCGGCGCTGGCGGGGGGCGCGCGCGAGGTGATCAGTGTTGATTCCTCAGCAACGGCCTTGGCCTTGGCCACGCGCCACGTGGCCTTGAACGGGTTTGATGCGCAGCATCACACCACGCTGGATGCGGATGTCAATCACACGCTCAGGGCCATGCGGTCCGAGGGTCAATCCTTTGATGCCATCGTGCTCGATCCACCCAAATTTGCCCCCACGCAGCGCCACGCCGAACGCGCCGCTCGTGCGTACAAAGACATCAACCGCTTGGCGTTTCAGTTGTTGGTGCCAGGCGGGGCCTTGTTCACCTACTCCTGCTCAGGCGGCATTGCGCCCGACCTGTTTCACAAAATCGTTGCCGGCGCCGGGCTTGATGCGGGGGTCGACGGCATGATCTACGCCCGCACCACCGCCGCCCCGGATCACCCCGCCAGCGTCACCTTTCCGGAAGGGGACTACCTCAAGGGCTTGGTGATTGTTCGTACGGGTACCCCGTCGCAGTGAGTTTGAAAAGTTGAATTGTTGAGAGGCTATGGCGCAGGACACAGGCTGCTGGATTCCCGCCTGCGCGGGAATGACGTGGGGAGATGCCAACCCCTGCGCCCGTCGTCCCCGCCGGCGCCCGTCGTCTCCGCTGGCGCCCGTCGTCCCCGCTGGCGCCCGTCGTCTCCGCTGGCGCCCGTCATCCCCGCCTGCGCCCGTCATCCCCGCGCAGGCGGGGATCCAGGATGGTGCCTCAAGCGCGTCATCCCCGCGCGCACGCCATTCCGGCACGCCCAGCCTGCCAATGCGCCACCCCGTTCGCTTTGGCGAATCAACCCTTCAAGTTCACTGAGACGGGGCACTCGGTAGGGGCTGTTCGTCCCATCGGGGTCGACCCGTGGTCCAGCCAGTGACACCCCCACGCACCAGCGCCCAAGCCAACTGTGTGAACTTGCGCCGACACGGCAGCGTTGCAATCACGCTCAGCAAACATTCGACCGACCTAAAGGTCGGTGTGTAGGCTGTTGGAAGGGGTTTGCATCCCCTCCCAACGAGCCGCCCCTTCGGGGCTCTCCGGCCTGAAGGCCGGGGTTTCAAACCGATTTCAGTTTTTTGATGAGCGCTCAAAAAACAACTGAGCGCCTGCCTTCACCTGCACTTCACAAAGCCTTCGATGGCGGTAGGCAGGATGAGCGTCATGACCAATTTAATGACCCCTCTGATGTCCCCGCCGGTGCAAGCTCTCTCCGATGCGCACAGGGCGTTGCCCCGTCGCCGTGATGCCCTGTGGTTCCTTGTGCGGGCTTGCGGCCTGCGTGTCCAGCGCCTGTGGCGCGACTTGGTGCATCCCGTGCGCCAGTGGCCCCAGGCTCATGCCCTGCTGGATGCCCCCGTGCTGGCCGAGGTTCGCACCCCGCTGTGGACCGATGGTCGCTCGGAAGAAGAATTCTCGCTGGTGGCGGGCAAGGTGCACAACCTGCGTTTGGCGGTGCGTGCCTTCGATGGCGTCGAGGTGCCCGCGGGTGAGGTCTTGAGCTTCTGGCGTCAGCTGGGGCGCTTGAGCGCAGCGCGAGGGTATGTGTGGGGTCGTGAGGTGCGCGAGGGCTGCGTCATTCCCACCTTGGGCGGCGGTGTCTGCCAGTTGTCCAATGCCCTGGCTACTTGCGCGGTGCGCGCGGGAGGGGTGTTGGTCGAGCGTCATGGCCACACTCACCAGATCGAGGCGTCCGTGCTTCACCCAGCCGACAAGGTCGATGCCACGGTGTTCTGGAACTACGTGGATCTGCGCGTGCAAACCCAGCAGCCGTGGCGTTTGGAAGTCGAGCTGACTCGCGGCGAGCTGGTGATGCGGGTGCGTGGGCACCGAGCGACGTCGGTCTGCGCACCGCCGTCTCCGGCGCCCACACGGGTCGCGATCCCGCTGGTCCAGGCGCCCGCCAACAGGTCGTTGCCGCCCCCGGTGGCCCGCGGCTGCTTGACGTGCGAGGAGACCCGCTGCTTCCGTCACCAAGATCACAGCGCACTGGCGCAGCAAGTCGGTCGCAAGGCTTGGCTGTTGGATGCGTGGACGCCGGAGTTCGCGCATTACCTGCAAGGCCAATCCGGTGAGCGTGACGTCATGGTGCCGCGTGCGGCGCGATGGGGTCGCTGGTTGGTTCCGGGTCGCATGCCTTGGCGGATCGGGGCGCCGTACCACGTCGCCTGGCCGGTGTGGGCCCGTCGAGCGGTGAGTGCTCGTTGGCGGCGCGGTGGGCCTGGCCAACGTCAAGCCCGCGTATTGCATGGGCAGGGCTGGTTGGCAGCCGCCTACGCCAAGCGCCTGCAACCCCATCACACCGAGCTCGTGATTGACCAAGCATTACTGCCGTGGTTGTGGCAAAGCGGCGTGCTGGGTGGGCGGCGCTTTGAGGTGCTGATGCACAGCCTGCCGCTGGCCGAGGTGCAGCGACGTCTTGACGCTGCCAGCGCGCTTTGGCCCAGCGACGACACCCTGCGAGACTTCCGCGCTGAAGCTGTCTTAGCGCAGGCTGAGGCGCAGGCCCTGCGCCACGCTGAGCGCCTGGTCACGCCGCATCGCGAGGTGGCCCGTGTCTTGCGGCAGTCGGGCTTGAGCACGGTGCATGTCGTCGATTGGCAACTGCCCGATGGCCCCACCCTGGGTGCCTTGATGGCCCCCATTGCTGAGACTGCCGCGCCCTGCATCGTGCTGGGGGGCAGTGCCTTGGGCCGCAAGGGCATGCACGAGTTGTCACAGGCTCTGCAGGGTCAAGCCTGCGAGTTGTGGGTGCTGGGAACCCCTGCCAACGACACCCAAGCCTGGGGGGATTTGACCGTGCGCTCAGCGGCGTATGGCGGCGACTGGCCGCGCCACGCCAGCGCCTTGGTGTTGCCTGCGCATGTTGAGCACGCGCCCCGTGCGGCCCTGCGCGCCATGGCCCAAGGCGTGCCCGTCATCGCCACCCCCGCGTGCGGTCTCGAAGGCCTGCCTGGCGTGATCAATGTGCCGGCGGGTGATGTTCCTGCCTTGTTGGCGGCCCTGGCACCGTGGCTGAACAGGGAAGGGCGCACAAGCCGTCGATAATCAACCATCTCCGTTCACGAAGGACTCCCTTATGTGTGGCATCGTCGGCGCAGTCAGCGAGCGCAACATCGTTCCCTTGTTGCTCGAAGGTCTCAAACGGCTCGAATACCGCGGCTATGACTCCTGCGGTGTGGCTGTCCACCAAGAGGGCGAGTTGCGCCGCGCACGCAGCACCTCCCGGGTGCTGGAGCTGCAAGCCCAGGTGCAGGCCGAGCACATTGCCAGTGGGGTCGGCATCGCCCACACCCGTTGGGCGACCCATGGCGCGCCTTTGGTGCACAACGCGCATCCCCACTTTTCCCAAGGCAAGGGGCCGGCCAAGGGGCCGGGGCGGATTGCCTTGGTTCACAACGGCATCATCGAAAACCACGACGAGCTGCGTGCCGAGCTGCAAGCGGCGGGCTACATCTTTCACAGTCAAACCGACACCGAGGTGCTGAGCCACCTCATCGATCACCTCTACCGCGGCGATTTGCTGCAAGCGGTGCAAGCCGCCACACTGCGGCTGCGGGGGGCTTACGCCATTGCTGTGTTTTGTCGTGATGAGCCCCAGCGCTTGGTGGCGGCTCGTGAAGGCTCCCCCTTGGTGTTGGGCTGGGGCGGGTCTGAGTGCCCAGAGAACTTTGTGGCCTCTGATGCCATGGCCTTGGCGGGCGTCACCGATCAAATCACCTACCTGGAAGACGGCGACATTGTTGACTTGCGAGGCCCTACGGCGCAGGTCGGTCTCACGCGGCGCGTGGCGGGCAGTGAGCTTTTTGAGGCAGTGCAACGGCCCGTTCGCACCGTGCATGCCCACAGCGGTGCGGTTGAGCTGGGCCCCTATCGCCACTACATGCAAAAGGAAATTTTCGAGCAACCCAAAGCCATTGCCGACACACTGGACGCCGTCGAGCGCATTGACAGCGCTCTCTTTGGGCCCGGGGCGCAGGCCGTGTTCGAGGGCATTGACCGGGTACTGATCTTGGCTTGCGGCACCAGTTACTACAGCGGCTCAGTGGCCAAGTACTGGATGGAGAGTTTGGCCAAAGTGCCCACCCAGGTCGAGATCGCCAGCGAGTACCGCTACCGCGACAGCGTGCCCGACCCACGCACCTTGGTGGTCACGATCTCCCAAAGCGGCGAGACGGCGGACACCTTGTCTGCGCTCAAGCATGCGCGCGGCCTGGGCATGATCCACACCCTCACCGTGTGCAACGTGGCCACCAGCGCGATGGTACGCGAGTGTGAGTTGGCCTACATCACGCGCGCGGGGGTCGAGATTGGGGTGGCCTCCACCAAGGCCTTCACCACGCAGTTGGTGGCGTTGTTTTTGCTGACCTTGACCTTGGCCAAGACCCGAGGCCGCTTGAGTGCGGAGCAAGAAGCAATGCACCTCAAAGCCTTGCGCCACCTGCCCGTGGCCGTGCAAGCGGTGCTGGCCCTAGAGCCCCAGGTGATCGCGTGGAGCGAGCTGTTTGCGCGCAAAGAAAACGCGCTTTTCTTGGGGCGTGGTTTGCACTACCCCATTGCCCTGGAGGGGGCGCTCAAACTCAAAGAAATCAGCTACATCCACGCCGAAGCCTACCCGGCAGGCGAGCTCAAACACGGCCCCCTGGCCCTGGTGACCGCCCAGATGCCCGTGGTGACCGTGGCCCCCAACGATGCGCTGTTAGAAAAGCTCAAAAGCAACCTGCAAGAAGTGCGTGCGCGTGGGGGCGAGTTGTTTGTGTTTGCGGATGCAGGCACTCAGATCGAAAACAGCGAAGGCTTGCATGTGATTCGCTTGCCCGAGCACTATGGTGCGCTGTCACCTTTGTTGCATGTGGTGCCGCTGCAATTGCTGGCGTATCACACCGCATGTGCGCGGGGCACCGATGTGGACAAGCCACGTAACCTGGCCAAGAGCGTGACGGTGGAGTAGGGGCCCACCGACGGCCGCGCGGAAATGGCGGACGAATTGGCCATCTCGCAGCAGGCCGTTGGCTGCGCGCTCGTAGTCCGTGAGGTGCCCATCGGGAAACCCGGCAAATGACAGATGCCCGAGCTCCAGCACTGCGAGGACCAGGGCCACGAGCGCGAGGTGCGCACCAGAGCCGGGTCATGGGCGGCCCGCACCGCGCCGAGTCGGCATCATCGCACTTGGCAAACCGTTTCCGGCCCGGGTTTCAGAAGTCATTCTTCGGCTGCCTCCATGGATGCAAACAGTTTACCCACGGGCCGGCCGAATCCATGACCGGGTGCTAGGGGCTGTTCGGAAAAGAAGTCGGGGAGAATGGCGGCCTTTTGAGGCAGATGACCGAAGAACGCCACGCGTTGGATGACGAGCAGTGGGAGAGGTTGGGGAAGGTGTTGCCACGTAGTCAAGGAGGTCAAGGAAGGCCT
>JANMGB010000287.1:0-12570 GCA_031374415.1 Burkholderiales bacterium | reverse complement strand
CGTTAAATGAAGCGTAATGTACAATAATTCAACAACAAACCCATCTTTAACGTAATATCATATAGTCACTTACACTGTACAAGCCACCGTGGCGTGTTGCAATTTAGTTTACTATTGTTTGATTTAAATGAGTTTCTATATTTATTTAGCCGTTCAAACAATTGGGTAAAAATGTCAAAAATTCACGTTATTAAATATTTTAACCACATAAAATACGTAAACAATATTAAACTAAATTCGCCCCGCGGGGCCCTGCAAAATGCTCATTTGCTTTAAAATATGGATATATACTGCATTTATTTTATTTTTGGGCGTAAAGGCTGCAAGGGCGGTGCGACGGTGCGGCAGTGGACTACACTACACTGCATTGCACTGCATTGCATTGCATTGCGCTGCACTGCATTGCACTGCACATGTCACGCACGCATGATGCAGCAAGCACGCTAGTCGCGTACAAGCTGTGCTTTGCACGCGCTGTGGCCGAATTACGTGCACTTGATCCGCGCGATCTGTTTCCGCCACTGCGTGCGCACACGAGCGCGCTACTTGACAGCGCCGAGGCACTGTGCGCGTTATGGATGGAAGCAATGCCTCGTTTGATACGCCGCGAAACGGGCGCGCAGGTCGACATGTGGGCTTACCGCGCGTACATATACACCCACATGTGCTTGCAAGTTGCAACGCAAGAGGTTGGCAAGTTGGCGATGCAAGCCATGTGCGGCATTTGGACGTATGGGCACACGTTGCGCGAATCAATTGACGGCCTGTCCATCGAGTCTGCCGTGCATAGACAAACGACCGCATCGGCCACGCTGTGCAGCGCCGACGCCGCGGACGCGCTTGCACTTGTTGGCGCGCGCGAGCACGCAGACTGCGCAGCGCACACGCATCTTGACGCATTGTGCGCCGATGCGCTAGCTCAAGCTGCCATGTGCATTGACGTGCGCACGTACTGCAATGCATCGACACTGCGCGACTGCGCAGCGCGTGCCGTGTGCCTTGCGGCGCGCAGCATGTCAACCGACCCGTGCGCCATCGACACTGTGCTACTGCCCGCGGCACGCGACCAGGAGCCGCAGTGCTGGATATATGCAGCCGTGCATGCGGTTGCCAGCAGCATGCACGTGCATGCTTGCCCTGGCACGCCGTACTATGCGGGGGAGTCTATATTAGTCGACTTGATGATGGGCGTGCACGCTGTTGGCATCAAGTTGGCGTGCGCGCCGCGTGCCGCCCGCGTGCCGCTACCGCCGCCACTGCCGTGGCTTGCCGAGTTTGTCGACGCGCCCACAAGCAGTGGCGCAAGCGCGAGCGTGCCAATGGAAATTGATGCCACAATTGACAGCATTTACGGCGCTGCATGAGTGCGTCCAGTCCCCCCTTACCCCGCCGGCACGTGCAGTAAAGCGCGAATAGCCGTGCTGGCGGCTTGCCGACGGTGTGGACTACACTTGATTACCATGGCGCAGGCAAAGGTCGCGCCAGCGGCAACCGCGCCAGCGGCAACTGCGCCAGCGGCAAGCGCGCCAGGCTTGGGTTACCGCTGCGCAAGCAATGATGTCAGTCAGCTGATCGAGTACATGGCACAGGCTGAAAAGCGCGTGCATGCGGCTCTCAAGCGCGTGTGCAACGCGCCATTGGAGGATTGCGAACCCGCGCTCTGGCCGGTTCGCATTGGCTTGGCGAATGTGGCTTGCTCGTTTAGCTGTGTAATGTCCTGGATGCTGATCGCATCTGCGCACACGGGCGAATCGCACATATCGTCTTGGGTCATTATTGGCATGCAAGCGGCACACGATGACATTGCAGCGCTGCTTGCTCGATGTCCCGACGCGCGCGAGATATTGCGCGAATTGAGCGCAGTCAGCCGTGTTGTTGACACGTTGCGCGAGCGCAGCGACGCGCGCACTATTGAAGAGGTTGCTTGCTTTAATTTAGCGCACACGCCGCCGCCGCAAAGCAAAGAAACAATCGAGCTTGTGCTCTTTCGTCTTGGCATTATTGACAGCCGCGTAGTGTCGCGCGCCTCGGTCAAGCTGCTGCTGCGCAAGGTCTGCATGAGCGTGGACGTGCTAGTCAGTGGCGGATGCGCCGCGCTTGTTGAACAGTGCATGGTTGCGTCCAAAGACGTGTACGCCGGCTTGTACATTATTGTGAAGGACGCTGCTGCTATGCGGCTACTGTGCAAGAACAACCCCGAAACGCGCGGGCCGCTTTACTGCCTGCGTGTTATGTACCAAGTGCTATACTCGGTGACAGAAAACAGCCCGCGGTCAGAAGAGGCCAAGCGCGTACAGTTTGATTTTTTGAGTTTGCTGCGCGCGTGCTACGTGGCGGCCTTGCACAATTACGATAGCCGCCAGAGCTTGGCGCTGGTGCAGCGTAACCTTGCAGGCGCACCGGCCGAGAACATTGGCGCGCATTACACGCCAGAATTGCGCGCGGCACTCAAGCTGCTATATGACGAGGAGCGCGCGCGCGCGTTTTCCGAGTTTGAAGAAGAAAGCGATGTCGAGAGCCGCGCCCGTGCGATTGTGCAGGCGCAGCTGGGGCCTGAATCGGCCAGTTTTCATGCGCGCACGGAAGTTCCGCATGGTTTACGCACGCCGCCACCACAGCACATGGCCACGGTTGAAAAGGTCACTGAAATGAGAGCGCGCAAGCGGGAGCGCTCCTTTTCTGATTACATGGCGCACGGGCGAGAGAACAAACGCGCGCGTCTGCTTGACTCGTCCGACGCCACACCGACTTTGGATTTTACACACAACGATCTGATGAGCGCATGGGCCGAGGCGTGCGAAGATCGTGAAATTGCGGCCGTTCTGGATAGCGTACGCATAACCCCTCGCTCGCTTGCGCCCGCTGCGCCCGCTGCGCCCGCTGCGCCCGCTGCGCCCGCTGCGCCCGCTGCGCCCGCTGCGCTCCCGGACAAGCCAGTTGGCGCAAGCCAAGACCACCAAACGCCAATCCCGCGGCAACGCCTGGCGCGCGCCAATCGTGACACGCGCTCACATGCGCCAATCAGCGCTTCCAAACCTGCCGCTGCACCCGCACCTACGCGCACGCCCGCGTCAAAGCACGACAGCCAGCGCTTTGCGCAGCTGCAGCGCAAAATTGCCATCCTTAACACGCGCAAGCACAACACACCGGTCAATTGCTTCAAGCTCGACAAGCGCGTGACCGCGATCGAGGATTCTGCCGCTGCACCCGCACCTACGCGCACGCCCGTGTCAAAGCACGACAGCCAGAGCTTTGCGCAGCTGCAGCGCGAACTTGCCATCCTTGACGCGCGCGGGCACGACGCACCGGTCAATTGCTTCGAGCTCGACAAGCGCGTGACCGCGATCGAGGATTCTGCCGCTGCACTCGCCGTCGTTCGTGCACAAGCCGCGGCTCGCGTTTCGCAAATAATAAACTGATGCGCACATGTGTGCGTATACGCGGTAATTTGCGTCATAATAACATTAGTTGCATTGTACCGTGTTTTACGCTGCGCGCTGGCCAACAGGCTGTAGCTGTTCAGCGGCGCACGTAATGGCGTTGACAACGTCGGCAAAGGCTGCAATGTGCGACTGAATGGCGGATTCGAGCTCCTCAGCACGTTCATCAGCAAAGGCGCAATGCGCGCACATGGCGCTGCCCCACGTGCGCACAAGCGTCATGACCACGTCCATCTGGTGGCGAATGTCGTGCGCAAAACACCATCCCAGCGATGTTTGTATTTCGGCGCGTTCAAGGAGTGTGTTGCGCCCGTCTACTTTGATCTTTTTCTTTCTCAGTGTGAGTGCGGAACGCACGTCACGCCCGCGGTGGAATACTGCATTGAGCTCTGTGCACAGCAGTTGGCGCAAGTGGGCCGTGTCACGCACCCACGGTGCCGCGCACAGCTGTGCGTGCGCCTCGGCCAGATAGCAAGTTTCAGGCTTGGTGTACAGAGCCGACGTAACGCAAGTTGTAAGCGCGGACGCATGCGTGCGTCGTCGCGTCGCTGTGCATGCTGCCGCGCACGCGTCCTCAAGCGCAAGTGCAGCATCAAGCCAGGCTCCGCATGTCACGCCCAGCGCATCGCATGCCTCACTGCTGACGCGCGCGTCCTTGACATATTGCCTGTGCACGGCAAGCAAGCACTCTGTCATGTCACGCAAAAACGGCCCGCTTGTGGGCATGGTCTGCAGTCAAGTGTAGCGTGTCGCGCAGTTGCGCAACAAAACACGAATTATAACATATAACTTTGTGCTGTGAGGTCGCTTGCGGAAAATACCAATATTTAAACTAATTAGATCTAACTGTGTATAATGGCGTGCCAGTGTGGGGGTCGAGCTTTATGCGAGGCGCTTGGCGCACCGCTCGTCGCGGCTTTCATCGTCTTCGCGCGGTCGCTTGCGTGCGGTGCCCGTGCCGGGTGCTTGCAAGTTGTGCAAAAGCTTTTCCGCCTCGGCGTAGCTATCGGCAAGGCGCTGCTCAGGCGTTTGCAACTTTTCACGCGCGGTTTGCGGTGTATCGTTGCTGTACAACACCACTTTTCTTTGCACAAAGCCCGCGCCCCCGGCTTTGGGCACGCACATGCTGATATGCACCACCGGACGCGCTTGTTCAACTGGCGCACAACTGGGCGCTGACACACGCGCGGGGGCGCGCGCTGGCGCCACAAGCGGCGCGGGACGCGGCGCGGGACGCGGCGTGGCCGGCGGTGTGGCGGGTGGCGTACCCGCAGGAGCGGGGCCGCGCAAGACAAGGCGCACGCGGCGCACAGCAGCGTCAAGCGCGTCGCGCGCGCGCGTGTCACCGCGCGTGTCACACGGCGGCGGTGCGGGTGGGAACGCACGTGTTGCCAGCACAGAGACCAGCGCATTAAACGTGGTGCACAGCTTGCACAGCTTTGTTGCCGGTTTGATACTGGAAACGCCAATGTACACGCGAACGTCTTGCATAAGGCACAGCCACATTGTTGCATCATCGCACGCGCTATTCAGCGCAGTATAGGCCATGTTCGGCTTGGCAACCACCAGTTGCGCATAGCTTTGGCGTACGTGACGGTCTGTGTACAACACGCCAAGCTTGCGCATGCGCGCCTTGATTCCCGAATGTGAGCGCACTCCCTCACCCTCGTAAAAGCGTGCATTGATCTCGATCGATAAGCGCATATAGAAATCGTCATCGCCGCGTATCCAAGGTGCAGCGCGCATAGCGTATGCCGCGTACAAGTGCGCAATTTGCGCCTGGCTCCATTTGAAATTGGAGGAAGCAAAGCGTGAAGGCTCTGGTGGCATGCGCGTCAACCGCGACACCCGATCAAGACGTTGCTCGGCAGTAACGGCCGCGTTCAGCCACTCGCGCACTTGGGTACTCACAGCGTCGCGCTGTCCCGCATTGTACGGATGGTCCCAGTCAATTTCTTCAACCTTGCCGTGCAACAGATGTGCAATGCTAGCCAGTATAGGTCCACCGCCTGCCATAATATCGCGCACGCACGCACGCACGCACGCACGCACGCACGTGTGTGTGTGTGTGTGTGTGAGACCCAAGTCAAGTGCTTGTGTGCACGCACTCGACTGGGCGTCTGGTCAATATGCTGCGTAATATGAGGTAAATATGTGAAAATATATACCACATCAAATTTGGTCTATAAGACCATGTTAAATGTCATATATAAATATATTTGACGCCTTTTTTTATTGCGGGGCGCTAGTCGTGGGAGTGCTTGGCGCGTTTTTTGTGGCGCGCAGCATCGTCCGCGCCTTCTGCGCCGTCCGCGTCGCTGTTGTTGTTGGCGCGCTTGCCATGACTTGTATCAGTTAAAGTGCTAGGCCGCGCGCGCAGTTCGAGCAGCAGCGTCTCGGCTTCAGCATAGCTGCGTGCCAAAACATCGACGGGCTCGGTGCGGGCCGTAAGGACGGTATAGCTGTGTAAAAACTGGACCGCGTTTGCGTGTTGTCTGTGCAGCAGCGCGTCAAACATAACATCCGACATGTTTGTGACCAGGTACGCGTCATGTATCTTGTGCAGCCAAGATTCCATCAAATTGATCAGCTCGTTCGGCACTGCGCAATGACCAGTGCCGAGGTGCATGGTAATATTTGCGCGCCAAGTGCTAACGCGGTGCGCTGTAAAATCAAGGCCAAGTATTTCAAGCTGACTGGCAACGCATTCGGCTGTGCGCACGCCAATTCCCCCGTAAAAGCGCATGTTAAGCTCGCGCGCAACCTGAGACTTGAAATCGGCAAAATCGCTTATCCACGGCGCCATGCGTTGCGCGTGTGCAAGCCTTAGATGGGCCGTTTGCCGCTCGCACCACGCCACCTTGTCGTACACCGCGAGATCCGGCGCGGGCTCGGGCGGCGCGCGCATGATCCACGAGATTCGTTGAATAGCCGCCTCGATTGCATGCCCTGTAAATAACCAGCTGTTACACAACGCAAACCAGTCTTTGAACTTTTTTCCTTTGCAGTGTGATTGCATGTCAAAAAGCTCAATTGCCATCTTGATTTGTTCATGTATCTTTAACAGGAAACGACCACATGGCTGTTCCATGTTATTGCGTGGGCGCGCGCGCCTGCGCACGCGCAGTCAAGTGTAATGTGCGCACAGTACGGAACTACATTTCCATTGGCGCGCTAGCCTCTGGCTCAGCCTCTGGCGCAGCCTCTGGCGCAGCCAGCACACACGGGCGTTTGGCGCGTGGCTCGTCGCCCGACGGTTCCTCAAGCGCGCGCTTGGCGCCAAACACGGACGCGGGCGCAGCCTCTGGCGCAGCCTCTGGCGCAGCCTCGACTTCCAGCTCGAGCTCGAGCGCAATGTGCGCGCGCGTGCGACGCCCCGCAGCAAGCGCAAGCGCGTCAGCGTGTTGCGCGTGGCGCAGCAGCGAGTCTGCGTCGCGGTCCGCACGCATAGTGGCTTTTGTAGCGGCGCCGCGCGCTTCGCTTCGGCGGAAAAACAGCTTGCAGCCCGTATTGGCGCACAGCAGCGGGTCACCAAGTCCAGACTCGGCGGCGCAATCGCGGCAGTCTGACCAGATGTACTCTGATGCAATGGCAAGCTCACGCGCACGCGCACGCTGCGCGCGCATGTGAGCGGGCATGGCTGCAGCGCACGCAGGCGCGGCACACAGCGACAGACCGCCCGCGCCGTCGAGCTCGGGCGTCGTGGCGTTGCACACGGTGCAGCGCGGCTGTGGACACAAGGCACTTGCAAGCGCGCTTGCGCCGGGGCGAAAAATGAACGCGGGGCGCGTGCGCAGCGCGGCCGTGAACGCGGCCTCAACCGCGTCCGGGCCACAGACGCGCGCAAGCAGCTTGTGCACGGGCTCGCGGAACACGTGGTCAACGTAATGCTCATAGTCTGGGCGCATGCCTGCGGCCGCGATCACTTGCACGTCCATTGCGCGGTCTCCTTGCGTAAAATCCTTGCGCTTGCCTGCCGCGTTGCGCCCAGGCTCGCCGAGCGGTGCGACGAGGCAATATGCAACGCGGTCGCCTGCGTGAAACACGCGGTCTGGGTGGCTCTGTGCCATGCGCTCAACCATGGCCACGTGCGCGGGCTTGGTCTTGTACTTGTCCAGCTTGCCCAGCCGCGCAGTAATGACAAAGTGCGTCACGTCGTACTCGCCGCGCAACACGCGCTCACACACGTCGCGCAAATGTGGCAGCGCAGCCTCCGCGTTGCACTCGATAAATATCAGCTCGTACAGCCGGCGCAGCAACTCGGTCAAAATTGGCGGGTAGTTGCGCCGCACAATTGCAACGCCGTGGTAGTCAAGTTCGCCACCAGTCAGCTGGCCGGGCAGGTACTTGATTCCGACGTAGTTCTTTTTGCCGCTAAGGTCGAGCGGGCCGTAGACTTTCTCGTCTTCTTGCTTGGCACGTTCGGTCCATGCTAGAAACGTGTTCACGGCCAGTACGGCCTTGCGCTGCAGCAGGTGCGTCACGGCCAGCGCCACGCGGTTGCCCTCGGCCACGCGCGCTTTGTTGCGCGCCACGCGTGCGCGCGCCTCGTTTGACCCTGCGTCTGCATGCGGAGGCGGCGGGGCGTTTGCCGGCGCAGACGAAAAGCGAGCCGCCGTCTCGCGTGCCGTCTCGCGAGCAGCCTCGCGGGCAGCCTCGCGGGCAGTCTCGCGCGCCTCCTCGCGCACCTTGATGCAGTCGGCAAATTGCCCGCGAATTTGTGCCCAATTGATAAATATCGAGTCCGTGTCACCGTAAATAACGATTGCATCGCGCCGCAATGCCAGAGGCGGCTCGTAGCGCGCCAACTCGTCGGGCGTAAGCGGCTTGCCACGCGCGCGCACCGCAGCGACTAGCGCATGCGCGCTCTCAAGCGCACTGTCGTGCGCCGCGCCGCTGGCTGTTGCCCAGTTTGCCAGACGCTTTGCGCTGTCCGGTGTGGCAACCAACGTTGCACGTTCGTTTGCGTCCCAGTAGGCAAGTGCAAACGCGGCAAACTCGGTCGCAGCCGCCGAGCTGGCGGCGTACACTGCGTCAACGGGAGCACGCGCGGCGCACAGTACGGGCTCGGGGATCGTGGCGCCTGTGCTCAACTTGCAAGCAGGAACTTCCGCAGGCGCTTCCGCGAGCGCTTCCGCGGGCGCAGGTGCGGGCGGTTCAAAGTAGGCACTGACACACGCGCCTGGCCCGCGCTTGGCTGGCGGGTCGGCTGGCTCGTGCCCGCCGTCAGGTTCGCGGCGTTTGAAAAAGGACGTAATTGCCGCTCCATTGCGCTTGCCTGCTGCGGCTAGACGTTTGGCAATTACACCGGTTGCGGGCGCGTTACCGTCATTGTCGCCGTTCACGCTTGCGGCCGCAGTGTCGTCATCGTCCGCGCCGCTCGCGCGACGCTTGGCGTACTCTGCCGCGTGCACAACGCGCACACGTGCGTCGTGTGCCTCAATTAGCTCGACGCCGCAGCGCGCGCTATTGGCCAGGTGCGGTGGTGGCGCAAACACGTCGCGCGGTTCGGTTGGCAGCGTGGCACGCACTGCATCGTCGTCCGCTGCCGACATGCCACGCGCATAAGGCACGCCGCGCGCACGCGCGGCCTTGACATAGGCCGTAAGCCAGGCGTAGCGCTCGGTAAAAGCGGCAAGCGGCAGCAGCGGCACACCAGCGCGAAAATAGTCCGTGACAAGCGTCGTCGACTGCAGAATCAGATTCATGCCCATTGTTGTGACAACAAGTGCAACGTACGGGTTTGCGACAATTGAGAACTTGGAACCCGTATAGCCATAGACCGAGTTGTTTGAGCGTTTGCACATGAGCTGTTTTCCGTCGGCTGCGCGCACGTCCGTGCCGCACGCGGCCACACGCGCGCGCAACTCGTCAATGTTGACGCCCGCCGCGCGCGCAACGCCCGCTTCGAGCGCGCGCGCAAGCTCGGCAGCCGCTGCGGCCGCGCGCGACTTGAACCCTTTGAGCTCGCCCTTGTAGCGTTCGCGCATGTCCGTGAACATTTGACAGACGCGCGGCAAATAGCCGACGCGTATGTGCGGCTGCACCGTGTACATGCCTGGCAGCGGCAGCCGGATAATGTCGCGCTCGGTCAGGCCGTTGCGCGCAAGCATCTGCTGCTCGGTCTCGCCCTGCAGCAGCGTGATCAGCGTAGTCAGGCACAGATTGAGCAGAATAATAATCGCGGGGTACATGCCGGAAAAGTCAAGCACACCTGTTGGGTCGTCGCCGTAAAAGCCCACGCACGGGTCACGTACAAACCCGCCCTTGTAGCTTGTGCCGTTCACGCTGCGGTCACGTTCAGCAAAGACATAGCGCTCGGCCCAGGCAAGGACTTTGAGCAGTGCGTTGATTGGCGCTGTCTGACCGCCCGCGGCAAGCACGCCAATATTGATGCCGCACACGCGCTGCAGCTCGACATAGCTAATTGTTGTGCCAAACTTGGCTGCAAGTGCAAGCACGGCGCTCGCGTCTGCGGCCGCGTACTGGCAAATGCGCGTATTGTCGACGGGGTCGGACGGGTTTGCAAGCGAGCGCGCGTGCATTGCGGCAATCTGGTTATAGTCGACTTCGAGCGTTTTGCGGTTAAACGTTGCTTCATAGACGGCCTTGAGCCCGTGCGACGGGCGCGTGTTTTTCTTGCGATCGTCCGTCAGTGCATCCAGCATGCACACGCCTGGAATAACAAGCGCCTCGTACGAGATCGTGCCCTGTGCGCCGGATTGAAACTCGTACGCGAGCAAGTGCGCACGTGACGCGTCGCGCTGGCCAACGCGCGTTGCTACGGTACCACGCGTGAAACGCGCGAGTTGCGCTAGCAGCGCGTCTGCTGCGCTTTCGTTCAGATTTGCCGCGCGCTCGGCGCCCCAGCCGGGGAACAGGCGCTCGAGCAAGTCCGCAGTCTCGCGCTCTCCGTCACCGTCGCCAGAGCCGCCGCTGTACGGCATGAGCCCGGCCGCAGCCAGGCGCTCACGTGAGGCGCGCAGGCCGCGCACGCGTCCGCACACGCCAGCAAGCACGGCGCGCGCTTCTTCGCTTAGCGGGCGCGCCAGATTGGCGTCAATCTCGGCAAACAGTGCATGCGGCTCGGCAAGCGCAAGCACGTCTGTCACACGCAGCTCGGACGCGACACGCGCACGGTCAATGCCAAGACGCCGCGCGCGCGCAGGTTCTGCTGTAAGCACGGTGGCAAGCGTGGCCACACGACGCAGCACGCCCGGCGACCAGGTGTGCGCGCGCAGCTCGGATGCCACACGCTGCTCTTCGTTGCCAAACAGTGCAATGATACGCTTGACAACGTACTGGCCGTCGAAACTGTCAATGTTCCAACCTGTAATGACGTCCGGGTCGTACCCGTGCACGCTGAACGCATGCACGAGCAGCACGAGCAAGTGTGCCTCGCTTGTGCACTGCACGGCTGTGGCGTCCTCGAGCGCGTGCGTCGGCCCAAGCGAGAACACGGCGCGTCCGTCGTACGGCTGGGTTGGCACGACGGCGTCCGTCCAGGCCATTGCTATTGTGATGATTGGATCCTTTTCCGGATCGGGAAAGCCGCCGTTGAGCGCCATCATTTCACCGTCATAGCACAGCGTGCGCGGCTTACCGTACGCCTGCGCGCCTTCAAGCTTGACAATGTGGCGCAGAGCGCAGCGCACTTCAATGTCGCGATCTGTCAGGCGCGCCGCACCGGGCGGCACAATCTCGGCGCCCGCATAGCCAAGCAGCACGCGCACGTCAACGTGCCCACCGAGCTGCGCGTCGGCTTCAAATTGGAACTCGGGCGCAATGTCGCACTCGTACAAGTCAAAGCGCGTTGGCACTTGCGCGCGCAAATCGGCCATGCGCAGCGCGCGCGCCAGATCGCGCACGTCGGCAAACTCACGCACAGGATTCTCGCCGCCAGCATAGTCCGCACTTGGACGCAGCTTGCGCAAGTCGACGCGAAACGCGCGCGCGCGTGCCCCACCCGGCAGATTTTCCTCGGCATAGGCACGTGCCTCGTTGTCTTGCGCGTCGGCGCGCATAAAGCAGAACGCGCGCACACCGTTGCGCAGAACGCGCGCAAGCGTCGACCGCACAGTTGAATTGCGCGTGTGCACGCAAATGCACGCGTCTGGGCGCGGCGTATACTCGCGCACGGGATAGGCGAGCATGGGTGCGCAGCGTGCAATATACGGCAGACCGTGGTCGCCGACTGTATCGATCAGATCATTAGACGCGCTTGCACCGGCGCCGCCGCCGCCGCCGGCGTCGTCGTTGTTGGTGTTGGTTCGACGCTGCGCACGCTTGACGGCATAGTTCAAGTCACGCGCAAGCTCGTCCATACGATCAGGCGTAAGGGCAGCGCGCAAGTGCGACGGCACGCGCAGCACAAGGTACGGGTACACGTTGGGAATGACAAGCGCCACGCTTGCGCCCCCCGCGCGGCACGCGCCGCTGTACACCATGCAACAGCGGCGCGCGGCAGGGCGCGCATCTCCGGCAGGGTCCGGTACGGAAAGCAGATCACGCCGCGTGAGCGTCAGCGCAGCAAGTGCGGCAGCTGTGTCTGTTGCGTCACGCGCGCGGTACGGCAAGTTGACGGGTGGTGCATTCACGCGACCGACAGGCCACGCACTGGCATTAAGCGGTCGCGCGTCCCACTCGGGCGCGTGCGGCGTTATTGAGCGCGTTAGCACGCGCTTTACACGCCCGTGCGTGCCTGCGCTGGGCGCGTCGGCCGCGTCGGCCGCGTCGTCGGCGTCCACGCCTTCGTACTCGGCCATGTGTCACGCCGCAGGGGGGCTAGCACGTGAACGCGAGTCAGGTGTCGGCCGCGCCATCCGGCCACGCCATCCGGCCGCGCGCAAAAAGATAATGTGCAATAAAAAAAGAATATTATCTTAAATAGTCCGATAATAAAGTAGTTGTACATTTTTCAAGGCCCCGCGGGGCGAATTTTGTTCACCATTGTTTTGATATTTTGCGTGGTTAATTTATTTATTATTGACATTTTGCACGGATATTTTATTATTATTTTAACGGCTAAGTTAATATAAAAATTTATAAAAAATCGAACATATGTGAATTAAATTACTTAGCAGCGCAACATGCCGCGGTGGCCTGTACAAAGTAAATGACTATATGAGAT
>JANMGB010000284.1:0-1271 GCA_031374415.1 Burkholderiales bacterium | reverse complement strand
TTCTCCTTCTTCTCCTCCTCGACCTCCTTCTCCTTCTCCATCTCCTTCTCGACGTTCTTCTCCTCCTTCTCCTCGACCTCCTTCTCCTCCTTCTTCGTCGCCGTCAGCTTGATGCGCAGGGTGCACGGCTTCTCGATTCGGATCTCCTTGGCGCCATCGACGAAGAAGCATCGACCGCCGCCGCTGCCACGGAACCGGGCGACGTCGCTGCCGTCGCGCTTCTGCGTCGCCTTGACACCGAGCCTTGCGAGCACCGCTGGCGCGGCGACGGCTGGCACACCGACGGCGGGCTCGGCATCACCGGCGGGTTCGGCGGCGGCCTCGGTGGCGGCCGAGCTGGCGGCGGCCGAGCTGGCGGCGGCCGAGCCGGCGGCGACGGCGACGGGCGCCGACGCCGAGGTGGCATCGACGATCTCGATCTCGCAGTTGATGTTGTAGTACTTCGACAAGTTGGCACCCGTCGAGCTGCAATACACCGCCACGACAAATGGCAGCGGCTTGGCCGGGCCCTTGACCTTGCTGCACAGGTGCACGTCGCCGATCGAGCCCTTCTCGTCGCGCCACTGCACGGTCTTGTCGCCTTCGGCGGCGACGCGCGACGCTAGGCTCTGCAGCCAAGACGACATGCCAAACGTCGCGGCAGCAGGCGCGTCCTTGTCGAGCGGCACGGCGAACGCGCCCAGCTGCGCAAGCACCACTGCGGGTGGTCGGTAGCCGAGAGCCACAGCGGCGGCGCGCAAACGCTGGCGCAGCGCGACCGCTTCTCTCCTCAGCGTCGAGTCGACGTGCGCCGACGCCTTGTAGCCGTTGCCGTCGACGACCTCGGCGACGTACGTGCCAGGCGGCAGCGCTATCGCGTGCAGCACCGCTTTCGATGCGGACACTGCGTGAGCTTGCGCCTCGCCGGCCGCCTGCTCGACCACCTTGGGCTTGGGCGTCGCGTCGTACGGCGAGTAGTGGCAGACGCTGGCAGCGACCGGCGACGGCGACGACACGGCCCGCACCTGCACCATGTGCGTCAGACAGCTCATGTCGCCGCCCTCGGCCGAGACCTCGAAAATTGTCGGGCGGCTGGCGTCGCCGCCGACGCCGTGCTCGACGACCTTGATCGTCGCGCCGAAGGCGCGGGCGGCGTCGTCGGCGGCGGCGCGAACGGCGTCGGGGTGGGGCGTGGGCGTGTTTTCGGCAGGCGCAGCCGCCCCCCCCCCCACCGCCCCCGATGGCAGGGTTGCCAGCCGGCGGCGCGCCATGGTAGCCACGAGCATACGCAA
>JANMGB010000226.1:0-1241 GCA_031374415.1 Burkholderiales bacterium | reverse complement strand
GGATCGTGTCACGCGCTGCGCCATGCCTGCGCCACGCACATGCTGGAGGCGGGGGCTGACCTGCGCTACATCCAGGTGCAGCTGGGGCACGCGAGCATGAGCACGACGCAGATTTACACGCACGTGGCCATCGGCAAGTTGGTGGAGGTGCATGCGGCCACGCACCCGGGAGGCAAGCTTGATGTGCCCACTGCGGCGGACAACGTTCCAGCGGACGCCTAACGGCGCCGCTGAACGCCGGCGTGTGACGCGGTGAAGTAGAGGTGTGCGAAGGCAGTTAAATCCAGGCGCTTCGCGCAGGGTATTGAAACAAGGCCCAGCGGGCATCGAGCCCGCCAGGCCTTGGGCAGTCGCTCCGGGGTGAATGGCTGCGCCATTCAACATAACGCAGATTGCACACAGTGGGCCCAGTCGCGCGCAGGGCGCGCTTGGTGGACCCACCGCTGCGCTTCGCTTCGCGCCCTTCGGGTGTGCGCAATCGGCGTTATGTCTTACGCCCCTGCGCGCCAGCCCACAGCCTCGTGCGTGCCGCAAGCATTAGTCAGTGCGCTGCGCGCAGTCATGGGTTGGCCCCGGCCCATCCACCCATCCGCCCCCCAAGGGGGCTCCCTGCCGCCTTCTCAAAGCGTGGTGCGCTACCCCAGCGCATCGCGCATAGGGCGCTGCCAGCGGCGCTCAGCCGAGCGCCGGGCACACCGGAGAAGCCAACATGCAAACCCCCGTCATTCAAGCCGTGAGAGTCGATTTGAGCGCCCAGCAGGCGCGTGCCCTGGTGGAGCTGCTCCAGCGCATCGGCTGGCGTCAGTGCCAGGCCCTGGCCGACGATGAGCCCCACGCCCAGCGCATGTTCGATGCCGCCCACCTCGTGTGCAGCGCCATGGCCAAGCCTGGCCACCGCGACTGAGCCACCAGCGCCGCGGGTCTGGATGCGGTGCAAGCCATAAACCCGCCTTGCACCGCATCCGACAGCGTCTGTGGGGCCGTGCCGCGTCAAGGGTCCGCTTCGCCGCTTCGCGCCCTTGACCCCCACACCATCGGCGCACTGCCACCAAAACAGACCGCGGCTAAGAGGAAAAGCCCGAGCAAAAGCAGGCCCGCCATGGGCCAAAATGTGCGTCTAGGCGAAATTTTTAGAAAGTGGGGTCAAAGACCGCGTGCGCCTGCTCGTAAGCTGTTGATGCGTATAGGGAAAATCGCATCCGTTACGACAAGTGTGCGTCGGGCGATTTGTATTACAACAG
>JANMGB010000218.1:0-2580 GCA_031374415.1 Burkholderiales bacterium | reverse complement strand
GTTGAAAACCTCTTTCAGAGAATGAAAGTTTTCCGGCGTGTAGCCACACGCTTTGAAAAACTGGACTGCATGTTCCTTGGCTTCGTTCACCTCGCGGCCATCAGCAAATGGCTTCAGTGAGTTTCCGAACAGGCCCTAATTGAACGGCGCCCTGAACTGCTAACTCGTGAGAAGTTTGTTTGCTATGACGGTCTTCCATATGACTACGAGGCGGTCCACCAAGCCCATATGGCATCACTGGAAATTCGCAGTGTAATTGGTGTCGGCTGGGTTCCAAACTCTGGGCCAAAGGCGTGGGCAATGTCTGAGATGTTGCATAAGGCTTTCGACAAACTTTCTGGTGCAAAGAAGCGAAAACGTAGCGACAAAATCCCATCGACTGTCCTTACTGCAGTGAGAGAAGGGCTGTCTCACCCTGCTATTGAGAAGGTTCGCACTTTGGCTGATCGACAAATTGCGCATGCCGAGCGAATTTCTGAATCTTCGAGCCAGATTCCGCTCACCACTTACAACGACATAGACCAAGCACTCCAGCAGATTGTTGGAACGGCCAACTTTCTCTCGACATCATTTTTCTACGATGCGGCCTTTGGCTCAGTCGTGCCTACACCTCAATTTGATGTGCTGGAAGCCCTTGATCAACCCTGGGCTACTACGGAGAATATTCCAACACTACGCAAGTATTGGGATGAGTTGTCCAATTCAATAGATGCTTGGGCCTACGGTGCAAGCAAAGAATTTTTGCCAAAGGTGGGCAATGATGATTTGGCCAAGTAATTGCACGCATTCGCTGGCAGCGCGCTTGCCATTAGCCCAGCCCGGCGCTCGAGCGGACCGACAACAGCGGCGCTTTTTGAGTGCTTCATCAACATAGGCGGCGCTGTTGTCGGCCGCTCAGCTACAACGTTGATATGGCTTCTCTTTGTCAATAAGGCGCACCCCGGCCTCTGCATGGCAGATGTGGTGAAAGAGTCGAAGCCGGATGGGGAACGCGACGGAGCCAATGGTTGCCACCCGTGAAGGATGTGCGACGGTTGCTCATGCTGATATGCGAGGGTTGGATACCTCAAGACAAATTTACGTCGCGGGGCTGCCTCTGTCTGGGCTCTGAGATCGCCGCGCATGTGACGAGCACACACACGGCCCACCAACAACGTTGTCGAGGATTCCCCAGTGGCCGCGGCTGCGCCGCGTTCCCCTTCCGGCTGCTGACGCAATGTTGGGTGGTGGCACCTCCTGTCCTGTGCTTTTTCCGTCAATACTGTATTTTGGAATTTGGAATTATTCAATCGTGGGGGCTTGCTGCAGGCACAGTCTTGATGCCCTGCCAGCCGGAGGTTTGCACCTCGCGGCCAATGGCCCAGACGAAGCCTGCGAGTTCACGCGCGACTGCGACCACGGCCTTGTTTTTCAACACGCGGCGAGCCAGCAAGCGATTGAACTTGGCATGCAGGCGAAGTTGAGCGGCCCAGGCGATGTCTGTGATGGCGTTGGGGACTTGGTCTTGCCGTGTGGCGATGATGGGGCTCACCCGAGCACTGTGCCGGTAGTGCCAAGCCACCTCCACCAGCATGCGCCGGGCTGCACTGTTGCCTGCCTTGGTGATGCTGCCCTGGCGGCGCTTGGTGCCGGATGAGTGCTCGCCGGGGACGAGCCCCACGTAGGCCATGAGCTGGCGCGGGTTGTCAAAGCGCAGGAAGTCTTGCAACTCGGCCACCAGCGTGATGGCGGCGATCAACTGGACGCCGCGCATAGCTTGCAAAGCCTGCACGAGCGGGGTCAAGCTCCAGTCCCCCAAGGCGTCACGCAGGGCCTGCTCCAGCCGCGCGATGCGAGCACCGGATTCGGTGATCGAGTGCAGGTATTCCTGGAAGCCGATTTGCTGAGCGGCGTGTTCGAGTTTGAGCGTGGCGAGCCAGCGCAGGTGAGCTGGCGTCCAAGCTGTCTTGCCCGCGTAGGCAATGCCATTGCGCAGCAGCAGGGCCTTGAGGCGGTGGCGAGCGTTGCGTTGTTCGCGCACAGTGTCCTCGCGCGCGCGCACCAGGTCGCGCACAGCTTCGTCAGCGGGGCCGGGCACACGCACGATGGCCAGGTCGTTAGAGCGTGCCAGGCGAGCGAGTTTCATTGCATCGCGCCTGTCGGTCTTGATGCGTTCGCCTGGGGCTCGTGGGATCGACGATGGGGCGACGACATCGCAGTGCCAGCCCAAGGAGGTGAGGTGGCGCTGTAGCACGAAGCCGCAAGGGCCGGCCTCATAGACGACGTGCAGCGAGTGTCCGGCACTGACCAGCTTGCGCAGGGCCTTGGAGACGGCGTCCGAGCCACCGGCGACGGTGCCCAGGTGGCGAATTTCGGCGTCGCGGGGCGACTCGGCCACGGCGATATCGATACTGTCCTTATGAACGTCCAAACCGACGTACAGAGTGGTAGATTTGCTCATGGTTCGTCTCCTGTGAGTTGGCAATAACCGTCCCGATAGGTCCGGTGTATTGGTGTAGCTCGGCACGCCCCGGCGTGCAACCTACGTTGTCGCAGGGGTCGGACCGCCCTTATTCACGAAGCCATCTTGTCTGGGCTTTT
>JANMGB010000186.1:0-6609 GCA_031374415.1 Burkholderiales bacterium | reverse complement strand
TTGTTTGCCGCCGTTACCCCACAGTCGCCTTCTTTTCCAGGCAGCACCGGCTCAAGTTTCTTCCAGGCCTCATCGCTCAGTATCAGTCTCGTCATCGTTCTTCGGATTCGGGCAAAGACTCAATTGTTAACACGCCCTAGTACGAGGTCATCAAGAGACACTGCCGCCTTGGCAAGCGACTTGGACGTGATGGCATGGGCGGTTCGATCCAGCCTCAACGTGAGCTCGACCTTAGACGCCGGCCAACGGCTCGTCCGCCGAAACACTTCCATGTCAGCGGTTGCAGCAGCTCGAACATCCGCGGTGACGGCGTCGCCCTGCCTGGCGGCGCCAGCCAGAACGCGCTGCAAGGACGCCGCCTCGGCTTCCTTCTTCCACCTGCGCAGGATGTCGGTCGTGAAATGCGGATCAGGCGCATCGATCGCCGTGCCGTGATTGCGGCACATCCAGATCCCGTTCGTCACTGCTCGCCGTTCCTCCGGGGACATCTTCTCGTCATATCTAGGGCCGCCAGGCGCGGCCGCACAGATATGTGCAGCCGTCCCGAGGCTCATGCGCCCCTGGTCATCGGAGGTGGCCCCCTCCGTCGGAACACGACAGCTAGGAAAGCTGCAAAGCCATCCGGCGCGCTGTCCGATCTTGCGCCTGACACTATCAATGAAATCGTCGCGGTTGTTTGCCACTTGCCGTCGCCTGTCCTCGGCAGCGCTCACAGCGAGCGCTGCGGCAGAGTTTGCCCTATAGCGACGCAGTGCGGACAAGATCCGGGTGCGAAATTCACAGCATCCTCTCCGTCCGCTCCTGGCGTCAGTCATGACGATAGGCGTGGCCGTGTTGTCCGCCTCAGCGCGTCGACTTTTCTCAGGTGGCTCCTCGATGCGACTCGAACACGAAGCGGCCGCCAAAGTCGGCGATCAGGCATGGAACTGCCGTTGACCCAGCGGGCACGACAGGCTGCTCACGCTGCATAGCCGTCGCTCGCCAAAGGCGCAGGATAGCGCCGTTTCATGTGACAGCTACCGAGTCTTTAGCCCAATGCCATTAAGTTAAGCGTTTTGCGGGCAAGCTAACGATAGGATTTGCGAGGTCGTTGAGCGCCGCCGATGGAATGATTTCGAGGGAAAGATCGGTTGGGGCGGATGCGTTCGAGGGTTTGGGATAGCACGCTGGTGAGCGATTGGACGTAGCGACTCAAGCTGTCCACGCAGCCTTTGAAGCCCAGGATCAAGGTGCGCCCGATTTGCTTGAGGGCATGGGCGCGATTGACCTGCCAGCTGTCTTGCTTGTCGGGCGGCAAGCGCCGCTGAGCCTGATGGCAGTCCAGACGTGGCAGCTTTTGGAATGGTTGCCCATCTCATGCCCCGGAACGACCCATTCACAGTAAAGAAAACTTTAATGTCCTGCACAGACATTAGGGCCTGTTCGGAAACTCCTCGCCAGGCAGCAAACGGCCTCTTGAAGCGGTCTGCTTTGTAGCAATTGCTCGAAATACCGACCGGTATTGCTGTGCTTTGCGCCTTGCAGCCCACTCCAATAGACCATTTGCTGCCCGACGAGGAGTTTGCGAACAGGCCCTAAACGAATCCCTTCCTGCGGACCAATGACCGACACAACCACAAGGAATGACGCCATGACGCGCCCAAACATCTTGATCGTTGACGACAACCCCGGCATGGTCCAAACGCTGGCCGGTATTCTTTTGGAAGTCGGCGAAGTCCGCTTTGCCACCAATGGCCCCGGGGCGCTGAAAAGCATTGGTCAATTCCTACCGGACATCGTCTTGCTTGATGCGGAGATGCCCGGCATGGACGGCTTCGAGGTGTGTACGTTGATCAGGACGGACCCAGAACTGAGCGATGTTCCTGTGATCATGGTCACAGCGCATAACGACACCGATTTTGAACTGGCGGGCTTTCGCGCAGGTGCCGCCGATTTCGTCGCCAAGCCGGTCAGTCCGCAACTCCTCGTCGCGCGCGTCAAGACACATTTGCGACTCAAGAGCGCGACGGATGAGCTGCGTCGAGTCTCCAAGGTGGACCCTTTGACCAAGCTGGCCAACCGGAATTATTTTGAAGACATGCTCGAGCGTGAATGGCGCCGCGGCCGGCGCTCCGGGCAGCCACTGGCAGCCGCGATGTTGGAGATCGACTACTTTGACTTGTTGGTGGAGCGCCATGGTCGGCGCGCTGGCGAAGACTGTCTGCAAGCCGTCGCCAATGCGGTGCGCGAGATTGGCACCCGTCCCGCGGACGTCACGGCGCGCTTCGACCACCATGTCTTTGCGATGCTGCTGCCGGTGACGACACGCACTGGCGCGGAGTGCGTCGCGCAGCGTGTCATTTCTACCATCGAGTCTCTGGACATTCCCCACGCCGCTTCACCGATCTCGAAACATGTCACGGTGAGCGTGGGCATCGGCTGCTACGACGAACAGAGTGCCGATTGGGTGGGCCCTACAGGGAGCTCGGGGCTGATGCCGATGGACACGGTACTTAGGCGACCCCAGCACCTGCAAGAGAGTGCCTTGCTGGCCATGGAAGCTGCGCGCCGAGGTGGACGTTCACAGGCTTGGTGGCTTGATGTATCCAACAGCGAGGCACCTGAATTGGCTCGTGAGATTTTGGCCTGACTGCTGCGGTGCTCCATCTCGAAAAGTACATTTTTATATGTCTGGCCAAGTCGCCCAGTTGCAAGCGGCCTTCAGCACGGTGTACGGGATGTCGCTGGTCGCTGGTGCGAGACGTCAGGGTTGTCGTGGTTCATGGCATGGACGGCGACGCCATCCGTGAAACTCGCACAGAGTTGCCGGAAAACCTTGCCCATCCTGCCATGGTGTCAACCTCATGAAACCAGCCACCTTGCGCCCCAACGAAGCCGATGCACTGTTGGCATTGCGCGGCCTCGATGTGCTCGACAGCGAGGCCGAGATCGAATTCGACGCCTTGGTGCGCGCGGCATCTGTCGCCTGTGGCACGCCCATCTCGCTCATCAGCCTGATCGACGCCGACCGACAGTGGTTTAAGGCCAACGTTGGCTTGCCGGGGGTAACGCAGACGCCCCGCGAGCTGGCCTTTTGCGCGCACGCCGTGCTCGGCGAGGTGCTGTTCGAGGTGCCTAACGCGCTCGATGACGACCGCTTTCACGACAGCCCGCTCGTCTGCGGCGACCCGAACATCCGCTTCTACGCCGGCATGCCGCTGCAACTGAGTGGCGGCGAACGCATCGGTACGTTGTGTGTCATCGACCACCAACCACGCCAGCTCGACGATGCCCAGCGCGAGATTCTGCGGTGTCTCGGTGTGGCGGTGGTGAAGGCACTTGAAGGGCGCCGCGCGATGCGCTTGGTGGCCACATATGCCGCTCTGGGCGTGCGCCTGGCACAACTCGAACTGCAAAGCACTGATGCGATCATCAGCATTGGCGCCGACGGCTGTGTGACGCGCTGCAACCCCGCAGCGGAAGTGCTTTTCGGGCGGCCGGCACAGGGGATGGTAGGAACCGACGTCACCCTGCTGGCACCACCAGGTCGCGGCCACGAAGACCTGGAAGCCATGATGCATCGGGTTGACGGCAAGGCCCATACCTACGAAACCGTGCGGCAGCACGCGCAAGGCCACCTCGTCGATGTCTCTATCACCGCAGTTCCTGAATTCGACGCCGCGGGCCGATGCATCGGCGCGACCCAGTTCGTGCGCAACATTTCCGAGCGTGTGGAGCTTGCGCGCCAGCGTGAGGCCTCAGCTGCGAATGCTCGCCGGATGTACGAGTCGACACCGGCGATGCTTCATTCCGTGGATCTCGAAGGGCGGTTGGTCGCGGTCAGCAACCGTTGGCTCGCCGTCCTGGGCTACGAGAGAAGCGAGGTCATCGGCCGCTTTGCTACCGACCTTCTGACCCCGGAGTCGCGGGAACGATCGCTGCGCGAGGTGCTTCCGAAGCTCTCCGCCGAAGGGCACGTCGACGGTGTCGAACACCAGATCCTCACCCGCGACGGCCGTGTGCTTGACATGCTGCTGTCAGCCACGGTCCAGCGTGACGATAACGGCATGCCAGTGAACAGCCTATCGGTCATGGAGGACGTGACAGAGCGCAGGCGCGCCGAGCGTGAGCTGGCCGATACCCGACACGACCTGCGCCAGATTCTCGACGCCGTGCCGTCGATGATCGGCTACTGGGACAGCGGACTGGGCAATCGCATGGCCAACCGCGCCTATAGCAAATGGTTTGGTGTGGACCCGGAGCACTTGCGGGGCAAGCACCTACGTGAGCTGCTCGGGGGCGAATTGTTCGAGCGCAATCGGCCCTTCGTCGACGCTGCATTGCGGGGCGAACCGCAGCAGTTTGAAAGAGCGATTCCTCGGCCTGACGGAGAAGGCGTGCGCCATTCGCTGACGAACTACATCCCGGACGTCGTCGAAGGTGAGGTCCGAGGATTCTTCGTGCTCGTGCACGACGTCACCGAGCTCGTCGAAGGGCGACTGCGGCTGGCCGCCGCACAGCGCGATACCGAAGCCTTGTTGGGCACGCTGCAT
Source organism: Burkholderiales bacterium (assembly GCA_031374415.1). Taxonomy (GTDB): domain Bacteria; phylum Pseudomonadota; class Gammaproteobacteria; order Burkholderiales; family Burkholderiaceae_C; genus CANHBY01. The sequence goes on along the minus strand of JANMGB010000186.1, from coordinate 2,077 downwards.
CAGCACAGTATTGTGTCGATCACCGATCCCAAGGGCCGCATCAATGAGGTCAACGAAGCCTTTTGTACCCTCTCGGGCTACAGCCGCGAAGAGTTGATAGGGCAGGACCACCGGCTGGTGAATTCCGGCTGCCAGCCACAGGGTTTTTGGACCGACATGTGGCGCACGGTTTCCAGGGGCTTGTCTTGGCGCGCCGAAGTCTGCAACCTCGCCAAGGACGGCTCACTGTACTGGGTCAGCAGCATCGTCGCACCCCTCATGGACGCCCAAGGCAAAGTCGAGAAATACATCTCGATCGGCAGCGACATCACAGCCGCCAAGCTGACCGAGGAACGTCTGCGCGCCAGCGAGGCTTTCCTGGACCGCGCAGGGCAGATCGCCGGGGTTGGGGGCTGGGAGGTCGACCTGCGCCAGCAGACCGTGCACTGGTCGGCACAGACCCGGCGCATTCACGAAGTGGCGCTGGACTACGAACCGAAGCTGGCCGAGGCTATCAACTTCTACGCACCGAGTGCGCGACCGGTGATCCAAGCTGCAGTCGAAGACGCCGTGAAGTGTGGTTCGTCCTGGGATCTGGAGCTGCCCTTGATCACCGCCAAGGGCCGTGCGCTCTGGGTGCGCGCGGTCGGCACGGTCGAACGGGAGGGCGGGCAAGCGGTGCGGCTCGTAGGCGCTTTCCAGGACATCACCGAACGCAAACAAGCAGAGCTGGTCCTTTTTCAGGAACGGCAGATGATGACGTCGTTGCTGGAAACCCTGCCCGACCATATCTACTTCAAGGACAGGGACGCCCGGTTCTTGCGCATCAATCCCGCGCTTGCCAGCCGCTTTGGCCTGGCGGATCCCGCCGAGGCGATTGGTAAATCCGAGGCCGACTTCTTCGATCCGGACCCCGCCGACAAGAGGGCTGTGGCGGAGCGCCGGATCGTCGAGTCGGGCGAGCCGCTGATTGACCTGGAAGAGCAGGAACTTTGGCCAGACCTGCCGCCGACCTGGGCACTGACGACCAAGATGCCGTTACTCGATAGCGATGGCCAGATCGTCGGAACCTTCGGCGTCTCGCGCGACATTACGGTGCGGCGACAGATGGAAACGGCCCTTCAGGAAACGAACGAACGATTCCGGCTGGCCGCCAGTAGCGTGGGTATCGGCGTGTGGGAATATGACCTCGTGGCCGACACGATGGTGTGGGATGAGCGCATGTACGAACTCTATGGTTGCAGCGCCGTGGGCGGCAGGTTGCCCTACACGTTGTGGAGAGAGAACGTGCATCCAGAGGATCTTGCACGCAGCGAACGTGAACTGCAGGCGGCCATCGAAGGCATTCGGCCGTTCGACACGACCTTCCGTGTCATTGCGCCCGACGGCTCCATTCGCCACATCAAGGCAGCTGCGCGTGTGATGCGCGACGCCCAAGGCCGTGCGCAGCGCTTGATTGGAGTCAACTTTGACGTGACCGAGCGAGCCCTTCTCGATGCCGAGTTGAGTGGCACCGTGACGATGTTGAGCTCGGTTCTCAGCGCAGCCACCGAGTCCAGCATCATCGCAACTGACTGCGATGGCCTGATCACGCTCTTCAACCGTGGCGCGCAACGCCTGCTCGGATACAACGAAAGCGAGATGGTGGGGAAATTGTCCCCTGCTGCATTTCATGTGCCCGAAGAAGTCGAGCGGCGATGCGCGGAATTAAGCGCCGAGTACCACGAGCCTATCGCTGGATTCCAGGCCTTCACTCACAAGCCAAGAAATGAAGGCGCCGAAACTCGGCGCTGGACCTACGTCACCAAGCACGGAGAGCAAGTCCCCGTGATGCTGACCGTTACAGCGGTTCGTGACAGCCAAAATATCGTGGTTGGGTACCTGGGCATCGCACATGACGTTAGTTTGGAGGAACAGCAGGCACAGCAACTGCGCCAGGCGGTGCACGAGGCCAAGCGCCGGAGCGTGTCAATGACTTTGCGCCACCTGGTGTCATGAATTTACAGTGCAGTCTTGAGGGTGGAAGGGCTCCTGAAGTGGCGGGTTGATCCATGCGGCGGTGGGCATGGAAGGCGGCTGTGGCAGCTTGCTTTTGAAG
>JANMGB010000179.1:0-1966 GCA_031374415.1 Burkholderiales bacterium | reverse complement strand
GCTCGTGTTTGGCGACGCCGACGCGCATTCCGGAGAGGGAGAAGAGGAAGAAGAAGTCGGCGACGAGGTCGACAAAGACGATGATGATGTCGCCAACGACGATGACGACGACGACGAAGGCGACGCCGCGCAGCGCTTTATCATCGGCGACAAGCTCACCCGAGAGCAACGCGAAGACATTGCCAGCCTCATCGCCGTTGGCCTGTCGCGCACGACCATTGCCGCGTGCTACGTGAAGGCAGACAAGACGGAGATCAAGCCCAACGCGTGGAACAACCTGTCTGTCGCGACGCCCGATGGCTTCTCCAAAAGTCGCTTTCTCGGTGAGCTTCGCAGCGACTTTGAGAGTCTGCCTGAGCGCGTGAAGAATGGCGTCCGCCGTCTGCTCTACCAACACGGACAGTCGCCCGCCGAGCAGTCGATCGCGTTCAACACGCGCACGCGCGGCGGCGAGATCTCAATCAACGTCAATGACGTCGATGTGCTCGCGACCGACATGAAGAGCAGCGGCGTTGGTCCCGGCGCGCTTGTGTTCACGACGCCGGCGAAGACGCCGCTCGCTGTCTACAGCAAGAAGCAGCAGGCGCCGCCGTCGGCGATCACGGCCGACACTGAAGTTACCGAGTCGGCGTCGATCGCTGAAGAGCCGCGCGCGCACGAGACGCACGCGCACGCGACGAACGCACACGCCAAGGTGGCGGCGACGCCGGCGCCGGCTCAGTCCCAGAAGCGCAAGGCGTCCGAGATTGCGACAGCTGCGCCGCCGCAGCAGCCGAGCGAGTTCGCCCACCTCAACGTGCGGACGGGCGGCTTTGTGGCGGAGGCGCCGGCAAAGAGTGTCTCGTACTACGAAAAGAAGTCGAGCGAGTGGCAGCCCAACGTCGAGTGCGACGGCTCAGTCAGCTCGTACTCTTGGACCGCCGACGACCGCTTCTCTGTCGTCTTCCGCGACGAGTAGCGCAGGAGCGAAGCGGTCAAGTGCGCCGCAAAATGAACGCACAATTTTTTCAACTCAAAAGTTCAACGATGAACGACGACAACGACGCCCAGGAGCATGTCGACTGCGGCGCTGCAAAGTTCGACATTGACTTTTACAACGTCGAGATGCTCGTCGCATGGGTTGCAACGCTGTGCGGCGTTCTGCACTTGACATCCAACGCGCAGCACCATCGGCTTCTGGCTCTTGGTCGCAAGCCGAGCGCGCAGATCGGCACTGTCGGCGCTGTTCAAGTGGTCGACGAGCCGCCGATCTTTGTGCCGCAGAGCAGGCACGGCGCTCTGATCGACGCACTGCGAGCGCTCGACGTCGTCGTTTGCAAGCCGATGTACAAGCCGTTCGACTACAAGCGCGACGAGAACGACCCCGACGACTGCGACGGCGACAAGCGGATGGCGCCGGTCGCGCTGGCGATCTCGACGGCGTACGCCACGGGGCCGGTGCTGCACGCCGCCCTGGTGCGCGCCGGCGTGCGGTCTGTGCGCACACAGCGCTACAACGGCAAGACGCCGATCGACCAGTGGATCGCGTCGTTCTCTGGTCACATGGTCACTGGTCCGTTGACGCACTCGGCGCTCGACGTCAGCGGCGTCGTCCAGGTCGGCGACGGCAAGCGCATTCCACTGATCAAGGTGGTCGACGGTCGCTGCTGGAAGACGATGGAGCTGTGCGGCGAGCAGGGCCTCGGCGCCGGCAGTCTTTTTCTCGGTGCAGTCGACGTCGGCGGCGGCGTGCGCATCGACTCGTTCGTCGGCTATCCTGGCAGGCTTGTGCATGAGCTGAAGGCGCGCGGCCACAAGGGCGAGCTGCAGGCGTGCGGCACCGTGCGCACAGCGGCGGCGTATCGGCGCCGCACCGTGGCGTTTCTGACGACCTGGTGCAACGAGGTGCTGCGCGCCGATTTCGCCGACCTCGGCTATCTGCGCTTCGAGGCGCGCGTCGTCGTCAACCACGCGCTGTTTCGCGGTG
>JANMGB010000150.1:0-60017 GCA_031374415.1 Burkholderiales bacterium | reverse complement strand
ACGTTAAAGGTGGGTTTGTTGTTGAATTATTGTACATTACGCTTCATTTAACGTCGAGCTCGGCACGTGCGCGCGCACAAGTCGAAAATAAGAATAATAATAATAAATGGTATAATTATACTAATTGAACAATCTACAGGGCCCCGCGGGGCGAATTTAGTTTATAATTAATTAGCAATTTTACGTGGTTAAAATATTTAAAATTGTTCATTATTCATCATTTACTGCATTTGTTTTAACGGCTAAATAAATATAGAAACTCATTTAAATCAAACAATAGTAAACTAAATTGCAACACGCCACGGTGGCCTGTACAGTGTAAGTGACTATATGATATTACGTTAAAGGTGGGTTTGTTGTTGAATTATTGTACATTACGCTTCATTTAACGTCGAGCTCGGCACGTGCGCGCGCACACGCGCATGCGCTGCTGCTGCTGCTGCTGCTGCTGCTGCTCAACCGCCAAAGCCGTACAGCGTGCGACCTTGCCGCTTGAGCGCATAAACGACATCCATGGGTGTGATCGTCTTGCGTCGCGCATGGTCACAGTACGTCACCGCGTCACGGATAACGCCATGCAGGAACACCTTGAGCACACCGCGCGTCTCCTCGTACACCGGCGCAGCAATGCGCTTGACACCGCCGCGACGTGCCAGCCGACGAATGGCAGGCTTTGTCACACCGTTGATGTTGTCTCGCAACGTCACGCGCTTGTGGCGCAGCGCGCCGCCTTTGCCTTTGCCTGACATGCTGATGCTGCTCGAGTGTAGTGTGAGCAGCTGGCCACCAAGCGGCGCGCACGCATCCAGCGCGCGTGCGCGTCGGCAACTAGTAGCCAGCACGTGCAATGCGTCATGTTACAGTGTTTGAAGCAAGTCGTTGATTCCGGCAATCCTGCGTCGCTTGTCGTCCTCTTGCTGCTCTGCGTGCTCCAACTCTGCTGCAAAATCTTCCGGATACATTCCCTGCCCTTCAGGCAACGCGGACTTTGCATAGTGCAGAAACCCAGAAAGCGCGGCCAAGCGCGCTTTCAACGGCATGTTTGCAATACGCCTGTCAATCCGCCCCATGAGCTGTCCGTCATCGGTAAGATCAAGCAGGCGTTGCGTCCACTCGTTGCCGTACGCGGTGCTGTAGACAGGCGTGATTTCGTACGCCTCGCCAAGACGTGTCATCACGTACACGCGCAACGCGCGTTGTACATCGTATTCGCGCAGCTGCTCGCGCGTCAGCTCGGTCAAAGTCAAGTCGAGGCCTGTTTCACGTGCAAAGCGCTGTGGATTGTCAATCAGACGTTCGTAGACTGTTGGTGGTGCGCGCGCCATGCCACGCCGCGCATCACCCGTGGCAAAGCCCGATAAACTCATGCGTGTGCACGCGCCGCGTCAAGTGACGCACGGCGCAAACACTGGCCTTATGCACGGCGCTTGCGTCGCGCGTGCCGCTGCTGAGCACGCGTGGCACCCATATGGCATGCCTGCGCAGCCTGCGCCACTGGACGCATTGCACGCAAACACATGAGTTGGTCTGGCGGCGCGGCCGTTGCCGACGGCGACGAGTACGGCTCGGCGCCCGCAGCACAGGCTGCGCGTGCGGGCCAATCACTCGCCACTCTTGAGCACATTATGCTGGGCGTCGGCCTTGGCCATGTTGTCTGGTCGTGGCTTTACCTTACGCTCAAGGAAATCGATCGCCTGATTGAAGGCGCCGTTGACGGCGATCGAGTGCGCGCAATGCAGGCCATTCAAGACGCGGCACAGTACATGCGCATTTCGGACAATGTACCGCGCGCGGAAGCCGACGCGCTCTTTGCCGTGCTGAACATGCCTGACTCGCGGGACGCGTACCGTGCCATGCTGCGCATGTTGCTGCGCGAAGCGGTCGAGTATCGCTCGGCTTACCCCGCACACGATCCAGACCCTGCGCCAGATCCAGCCCAGCTTGCAAGCCGAGCAATTGCAAGCGGCGCTCTAACACGCGACGATTATGATGAAATGCAGCGCGAGGCGCAGTATTAAAATGTTTTAATTTTTGCGTTTTTAATATTAAGCATGATAGGCTTGAGACATGCGCACCCCACCTCTTTACGGTGCAACGGTGCGAGCCGCAAACAGTGCGGACTGTTCTTGGCTTTCAAACGCAAAGATGTTGTTTGCTTGACGCATGCGCTCCCTGTCTGCGTGCCTGGAAAGCTTGTCATATGCACTGTCGCCAGCACACGCCAATGGGCGCGCACGGAACAGGCAGCTGCTTGACATTATGCGATCAGGCCAGTGCGACCGATGCCCGCACAGCTCCATCGCAAGGATAAAATCGCCGTTGGTAATGTACCGATGCGGATGCAGCAACTTTTCACACCAGTGCTTGCCATTAAATGATGTCCACCTTGCGCGACGCGTCTTGCTCGGCACGGAAATCAACGTTTCAATGTGCTGCATGGCCTGCGCAACGCTATCAAGGTTGAACATATCGTTTTTGTTTGTCAATGACGCACAAGGGTATTTGCGTTGCTTGCAACCGCCGTCTCCGTTCAACACAATGCCCTCAGCCGCCAGGCGTTCAACGATTGCCTGCGCACGCGCGGCTAGCGCGTGCAAGCGCTGGTCCACTGCAATCGCCGACACGTGGATCTCGACAGGCGCGTCTGGCGCAGTATGACTCGCCATGTTACGCTGACAGGTTGACAAGTCAAGTGGTGCGTGCGTGCGTACGTGCACAGACACACACGCATGCGCTCACATATGGGGGCGCGCCGGTGCATGTGACACGCGCTTGCACGCATTTACATGTCCCACTCGGCTTTTGTCACTTCTGATGCGCCAGCTCGCGCGCCAGCTAACGTGCCTGCGCCAAGTGCGTTTGCGGCGCCTGCTCCCGACCCCATGGGCGGCCGGTTTGGCGGACCGGCAGGCAATCGCACAGCCGAGGTGCGCGCCGCGCGCGTGCCCTACGAGGCCGGGCTCAAGCCGCGCACCTCGCGCATGTCTCGTGATCTGGACGCCGCCGCCGTCGATGATGATGATGACAGCGACAATGAGAACGACTATCCGTTCCCCGAAGGCGAGGATCTAGAGCGCCTCAATGCACAAGTGGTCGCGCAGCGACAGTATTACATCAACTTGGACAGGGAGCGCGCAGCAAGGGCGGCAGCGGCTCGCGCGTTTGCCGCGGCCGAAGAACGAGCGGTGATGCGTCGCCGCCGTTTCATGGCAGAGCGCAATGCTCGCGCCATGCGCGTCGGTGGCCCCGAGACAGACAAGTTTGTGCGTGACGTGCTTGATCTCGATGTTGAGCCCATGGACATGATGTAAAGCATTGCACTTGACCGCGTGTCTCGCTGCCATGCCCATCCAGCACACGGTAGGCGATTGGGGCGCGCGTGCACCTGTGCGCTCGCCCGTTGCGCGGTGTTACTGTGGCAGTACGAGCGCCAACGTCACCAAGAGCGGGCGTGCGTACCTGTGCTGCTTTAGCAAGGCCAAGATACACAATTCTGGCATACCGTGCATGTGCTGCGACAGCAATGTTGTTACGTCTGAGAGCGACGTTGCATGCACCTGCTGTATCTCCGACCTTTATGCGTACAACACGCTGTTCAACTTTACGTGCTGCTCCAACATGACCACTACAACTGAGACGGTGGTCGCCGTGTCCAGCGCGCGCGCGCACGTGCATCACATTCTCACACGACCTAGCCTTGTAACGCCGGCACAACGACTGGCGTCATCCAGTTTCTGCATTGGCGGCACTTGCGTTTGTTTTTGGTCGCGCTGCGAACGCGCAGGGCGCACCGGAAACAGTTAAATACATATTTCATCTCAATGTTGAAATCATGGTTATTTTTGACTTGAACGGCGGGATATGCGCTCATCACGAGCTTGCCATAGGCCGCAAACTTTGGCCCGTGCCCCGCGCGCATATCACCGTCTACGTAGTTCATCACGTGGCACATCTCGTGCGCCAGAACTTCCATAAGTCGAGCAATGGACGTGCGCGATTCAAGCGGGTTTGGACCTATCAGTTGAACGCTGAGCCGAATAATGTATGTCTTGACACCGTGCACGTAGCGGCAGGCAGCCGAACCAGCTCGACGCATCGTGGCGTTCATCCACTTGAACACACAATCCGCGGGGAAGCGCATGGAAAAAACGGTGCGGTTAAACATGTCTGCATAGTACTTGGTCATTCGCATCCTGCCCTCGGGCGTTGTCATGGCCTCCTCGAAAGCTGCCGTGATGGATATGCGCTCGCGCGGCGCATCCGTAGGTGGACCGGGCTCGGGCTCAGAGTCAGACTCGTCTGCGCCGGCACTGCCGCTGCCGCTGCCGCCGCCGCCGCCGCCGCCGCCAGTCGGCACATCGGATGTGCCCGGCGAGCCCGTGCGCGTATTGTCTTCACCTTCCTCCTTCTCCTCCTCCTCCTCCTCCTCCTCAGCGTCGGCCTCGGCGGTCGTGTCTTCTTCGACGTCATCCTCGTTTGCGGGCGGCTCGGGCGTGGGGTTGGGCACAGTCTCACCGTCCTTGGGCGCCAGCACGGGCGAGGCAGTGCCGAGGACAGCGTCAGCACGCACAATTTCGATCGCATAATCCGGCACCGCGCGCAGCGAGAACTCGCGAGCACTTGCCCCAACCGCCGCAATCGCCGCTGTTGTAGCTGCCGTGTAGGCCTCGTCAACCCGCTCATAAGTCCGCGGGCTGGAGGCCGCGCTTTGCAAAGCGCGTAGCAGTTTTCCTACAATTTCACATGCGGTCTTTGCGCTGAGGTTTGCATTGCTGCCAATATTGCCGTTTGCGGCGTCGCCAAGCGCGCGCAAGTGTGCGGAAGAAATTGCGTTCCACAAATACACCACTTCTTTCATCTGAGCAACAGTCGTACGCAGTTCATGTTTGGATGCAAGCGCGCCGAGCAGACGTGCGCGTGCAATGGCTCGGTGCGCGGGGTCTTCGCGAAGACGCTTGCGCATGGCCTTGCGCGTCTCATTACCATCTCCCTCTACCGGAGACGCGCTTGCAGTGACACGCTGCGCAGCGGTCTTGCCGGATTCGTTTGCCGGGGACGCGTCTGACTCACGCGCAACGGCGCGGCGTTTGCGTGCAGGCTCGGCGGTACTAGCCGAGGCGCCGCCGCTGGCGACGCCCGACTCGCGCTTGCGCTTGGCCTCGATAGACAGCGCTGGCATCAGTGGCTGGACCCATGCCGCTGGCGCAAGCGCGGCTGGCGTAGGCGCAGCACGCGCAGGTGCGTCAGCAGTAAGCAAGCCTGACAGCGACATGTCTTACTTGCGGAAAATGTGGACGCGTGCTGCACGTAAGTATAACACGCCTTATGTCGCGCACGCGCGCGCGCGCGCACGTGATCTTGCGGGGTATCGCGGCATGGTGCGCAGAATCAAGTAATAAGCAGCACTCGAGTCGCCCGTGGCGCTCATGGCAGCGGTATGGTGCGTCTATCTGCTGAGCAACGGCGCGCGCACGTACATTGGCGCTAGCACGGACGTGGCGCGCCGCGTGCGCCAGCACAACGGCGAGCTTGCCGGCGGCGCGCGAGCAACATCGGCGCATCGGCGCGCCGAGCCGTGGCGCGCAGTCGCTTGGCTGACAGGCTTTGCGGACAAGCGTGCCGCGCTGCGCTGGGAGCGCATTGTCAAGTGTCGCGCGACGGGATTGGCACGTAGATTAAACGCGATGCGCGCGCTGGCCGCGGGCACGTGCCCCACCACCGGGCGCGCACGCGAGCGTGCATACACCGTGCCACCCGGCTTGCTGCTGCACATGGCGTAACACGCGTGCACGTACGCGCGCGCGCGCGCGCATGCGCATTTGCGTGTGAACGTGCCACATAAAACACCATGCACTCCTGTGTACCACACTACCCGGCAAGTCATGTCACTCTCCGGTTATCGCACCGCTGACGCTACCGTCGCTTGCTGCGCCGCAGGCAGCGCCACAGGCCACGCGCCACAGGTCATGGTGTGTCATCGGCGGTGTTGCATATGGCGTTGCGCGCACGTGTGCACTACATTACCGTCTTAAGTCTTACCTTGCCAACAAGCCATGTCGTTCTCCGGCTCTCGCACCGCTGACGCTACCGTCCCTACCATGCCCCAGGCTGCGCCCCAGGCTGCGCCCCAGGCTGCGCTCCAGGCTGCGCCCCAGGCTGTGCCCCGCGCCTATGCCATGCCCGCTACGCAAGCAACGCGCCCCGACGCGTGGAGCTTGCACGCGATGCGCGCTGCTCTGTCAATTGAGGCCAAGCGCAAGCGCTCGGGCTCGGGCTCGGCGTCGGCCTCGGCCAGTCCCGCCAAGAAAGCGCGCGCGCTCGAATACGATGACATGGATGTGGAAATGATGGTGCGCGCTGTCATCTCCCAGTACGTTGACAAGAACGACGGTACCGTTGGCATCATTACAGTCGAGCAACTGGACGACGTGTTTGCCCAGTCGTCCAAGATTCCTGATTACACATGGAATTTTGGTATGGCGCTCAATCTTATCAGCGAGAAGTTCAACACGGACTCGATGCGCGACGTGACGGCTGAACAGCTGCCTGCGAATGTGATGGGCAGTTACATCACGGTCGAGGGCTTTGTCTCCCGCTTCATGAGCGGCGTGCGGGCCTATCACGACAACATCGGTGATGATATCGGCAACTATGACGAGCACGACAATGCGTGGTTCTCCGTGATTGCCACCGCGCTTGTGACCGGCGAGCTCGTTCTGACCCCCAAAGCGCGCATCAGCATGCGCTCGAGCACCAGTCCGATGGCTAGTCCCCGCGCCGCAATCGCACGCGGTGCCGCGGCGGCAGCCGAGAACGCGGCCGACCGCTCGAGCGCGCTGGCGGGCGCGACGAGCGCGATGGCGCGCCGCGAGGCGCGTGATGCGGGCGCGGTCAGCGCCGGCGCGATGGGCACCGTGGCCGAGACTGCGCAGGCGCTTGCGAGCGCGCGGCGCGTGGCCGCGGAAGCCAAGGAGGCGCTCGTGGCTGCCGAGATTGCGGCCGCGCAAGCCAGGAACACGCACATGGCGGCCAAGGCCAGCATGCAGCGCACCGTGGAGCAGGCCAAGCAGGCGTACGAAGCCGCGCAGCGCGCCGTCAAGCAGGCCAAGGAGGCGCACGCGACTGCGCGCGCGAGCGTGAAGGAGGCGAGCGATGCGCACACGTCGGCGCGCGCCGTCGAGCGCAACGCCAAGCAGCAGGCGCGCGACGCGAGCAAGGTGGCAAGCGCCGCGTCCGCGTCCGCCGCCGCCGCCGCGACAACCGAGACGATGACCGACAAGGCGGTGGCTGCCGAGACCATGGGCCAGTAAATGCGCACCTCACTTGCAACCACATGGCAGACATTGCAGAGGCCGATCGCGCTATTTGGGAGTACTATGCGCGCGAGCTAGCCGGCGGCAAGCCAACGCCTGCGGGCTGTGTTGCTATTGAGCGCAACCGCGCGTTCTTTGCGCACCTGTGGACTATTCTTTTTCCGCTTGTCAAGCCTGCGAATGCGCCGGGGCTTTTTGAAGAGCTGCGGCGTACAAAGGACGCGATCGGTACACTGTTCGCGTCAAGCACCATGTGTCCAGACGTGGAAATGATGGATGCTGATGTGATCAAGGCGCGCATCACCAATCTTAGAGAAGTACGGACAGTCCTTGCAAACTTGTTGAATGCGCTGAGTGCCTCAAGCATACCAGAGGGCGCCAGCGATGCACAGATCAGTTGGCGCAGTTACATGCTCACGGTCATCAAGTGTTTGATCAAAAAGTGCCTTTGGTACATGAGGCACACTATGCGCACCGCCGATTAAAACCCGATCTGCGCGCGCACACAAGTCGGAAAATATTTTTAATTGCAAATAATGGTGGATAAACCGCGCGCTAGCTTGGCGCAGACTTTACTGCGTGTTGCAAAGCTGATGGAAAATGGAGCCTGTCATGTCCTTTTTGTCAAGTGGCATGCACGTGCGCTTGGCATCGCGCGTCCGCGAGTGCTCGTCACTGGCGCTGTTGTCGGCGTCATCATCTTCACGCGCGCGCTTGCGTGTAGCAAGTCGAAACTCGTCATTGAGTGCAGCATAGGTGCGCTGCGCGGCCGACTCACCAAGTGCTCGGGTTGCCACATGGCGTTGCAGCGGGTCGACGCGCACGTAGAACGCGCCCCGTGTCTCGCCATCGCTGCTGCGTGTAAAGCGCAGCGTCGCGGCAAGGCGCACGCGCACGTCTGGGTTGTCCGCGCGCGACTCCTCCAGCTGTGCGCACAGCCAAGCGCGCAACGTCGGTGCGGGCACGACGTAGTCGCGCGCGTGATCGCATATAGGCGGGTTGTACTCAAAGCCGGGCCCGCGTGCTGCGCCCTCGCCCTCACTGTCGCCAAGCCAGTGCACGTGCAGCCCCGCACACGCTTCGTCCAGCATGTTTGTTACGCGGTCTTCAAAGCATGCCAGTTTGCCTGCCTCGTCTGTTACGCCTGCAATTGCCAGCGGTAGCGTCGGCGCGTTGAGAAACACGTCGCCCGCATAGCTTGCCACGGTTTCGCGTGCGCTGCCGTCGCTGACCGCGTCACTTGCGCACGTTTCAGTCGCCATGCTAGAGGAGTGTGGAGACCTTGCGCAAGTGTCAACGCGCTTTACTGCGTGTTGCCGCGTTGAACGTCGTCGTCAAGCGCAACATAGGCGTGGTGCACGGGTGCACAAGTACCCACCCTGCCTTGCCTTGCTTTGTGGCGCGGCGCGCGCTGCTGTTAAGCATTAAAGACGGTTAAATGTGTTTTATTATACATTTATACACTTTTGATTAAAGTAGAATAAAACATAGTTAAGCGAATTAAGCGCGGTGTACGGCAGCGTGTGGTGTGGCGCCACACTGCACTTGTTTGTGCGCGCACGCACATGCCAGACGTCGAAGAGGCACAAGCGCAAAAAGTGCATGCGCAGGCGCACTCGCAGGCGCAGGCGCGCGCGCCCAAGGATGTTGAAATGATGCAAAATGCGGCGCTGCACGGCCTGCTTGAAATGCACCGGCGCGGCGACTATGCGGCCATGTACGCGGCAAGCCCGGACTATGTGAGCGCCGCCACGACGGCCGCGCGCGTCTGGTTGGTTGCGTGTAGGAAAGGTCATTTTCACGCGCCGTGCGGATCTCGTTATTGCGCGCACGATGCGTGCATTGCCGACGTTACGGCAAGCGCCATGCTGGCGTGTGCCAGTGACAAAATACCGAAAAGTGTCGAAAGGCGTATTGGAAAAATGGCTTTTTTTTTGCGCGTGCAGCGGCGGGGCGTTTGACGTGGCGTCTTATCTTGCCGAGTCGGACACGTTCAGTCTGTTTCAACCCGACGCGCATGGATGGACAGTGCTGCACCACGCGTGCCACCATGGAAAGATGCATGTGGTCAAATATTTGGTCACTGTGCATGCCTTTGCCGACACGCTGCGCGATACTGATGGCCTTTACGCGCGCGACGTGGCGCGCGTGTACGGGTATGACGATATTGCCGACTATTTGTCTGAATTTTTTGCGCCACTGGCGCCGCCCTTGCTCGGTTCTGCCGTCGCGCGCGAGCTGTACGTGTACCGCGCGCCAGCAATCATGGACGCGGTGCACGCGTTGGCCGCGCAGGCGCGGGGCTGGGCGACGCTCGACACGCTGGCACGCGAGGCACACGTGCAGGCGGTTGCGCTTGGCGTGCTCGTCGGGCAGTACATGCGCGGCGAGACTGCGCACATGCGTGGGGCCCAGACGGCAGTCCGCGCCGCAGCGTATTTCGCAGCCGTGCGTGCGTTTAAGCATGACTCGTACACGTCACTGTGCACAAAGGACGAGTGCACGCACGTGACGTGCGCCACGCACGCCGTGAGTGTCGCTGTTGTGTATTACAAGTGCCTGTGGGTGATCCTAGTCGACAGGGCGCCCGAGAATCCGCGCCCGCTCGAGTCGCACGTGTGGCTGACGCTCGCAACTTCTTGCGCGTGCAAGCAGGTGGATTTCGCAATGTACTTGCTCGGCACCAAGTGCATAGACCCTCGCAAGGCTAACAAGAACGGCCGAACTTTGCTGCACTATGCGTGCGCGGGCAATAGCCTCGAGCTTGTCAAGACGCTTGTCGAGCGCTACAACGTACCACGCGGGTCGCGTGATGTGACCGGTCAGCGCGCGCTTGACATGGCACGCAATCTCGGGCACGCCGACGTGGCAGCTTACCTTGCCTCGCTTGAAGAGCCCGCGGGCGAGAACGCGCCAGCCTTGGCACTCGTGGTCTCGGCTACGCCTACGGCTACGCCTACGGCTACGCCCACGTGCGCGGCGCTAGAGCCAGTGCCGGAGATGTCCACCCCCACGCTCAAACAGCTGTGCAACAACACGGAGGTTGCTACGTTTGTTAGCGCCTTTTCAGCGGATTTTGCAGCAGCAACCACGACAAGGCCGGCGGCGGCGCTTGCTGTAGACCCGCAATTTATTGATACTGTTGCTGACGCGGTTGCACGCATGGTCAAGCCCGCGGCACCTGCGGCAGCAACGCCGTGCGAGGGCACGTACGAGGGCATGGCCAAGGGCGCCCCTGCTTTGGCGTCAAAGAAGAATTGCAATTTTACCGTCGTTCCTACCTGCGGCGGCTCAATTGACGTGCCGCGCTTTGCGCATCTGCTGCATCTCTATCTTGATGGCAATTTAGCCGAGCTGCGCAACATGGATGCGCCAACTCTGCAGACGAGCGCCGGCCACGCAGTCGAGCTGCTGAATGACGATCTCGATGTTGAGCCCGTGAACGTGGCCGAGGGTAGCGAGAACATGCGCGCATGCCGCTATAGCATGTCGCTGATTGTCAACCTCGCGCATCACACGCACGGTCGCTGGGCGCTGGGCGATTATGCCGTTGACGCGCTTAATGCTCTGCGCCATGCATGCACGCGCGGCTGGTCCTCTGCCGCTCGCTCGCTTATCAGCACCGGCGCCGTGCGCGCCGACCACGTGTTCAGCGACGGCAGCACGCTGCTGCACGTGGCATGCGCTACAGGTTGTCTGGACATGGTGCGCTATCTGTGCCTCATGCACGGCGCCAGCCCGCACGTGCGCAACAGTGCGGGGCTTACGCCGCGCAAACTTGCACGCAGGCTGGGGCACGACGACGCAGTGCGCTTCTTTGACTCGCCGGGCATGACCGCGGATCCCGGGAACGAGCCAGTGCCTGACGATGCAGTGCTGAATGCTTTGATGCGTACAATCCTCGATTCCAACATCACGTTGTTTCGCGCCACAGCAAGTTGCGCGTTTATGCAAGCAGGCAAGGCCGCGCTGCGCTTGTGCATTGGCAAGCGCATGTACGTGCCGCCGTGCGGCCTGATCACATGCCCACACGACGAATGCGTGCGCATGAGCGCTGTGTACGTGAATGTGGCCCACTATGCGCACAGCAATCTGATGAGTGTCAAGTGGGCAGACAGCGAAGTCGAATACGTTCAGCTGGCCGCTGGCGCGGCGTGCGCGCGCGGCTGGATGACTGTCAGCATGCACCTGCTGCGCAGTGCGCTCGTCAAGACAGACTATGTGTACCCTGACGGTGGCACGCTGCTGCACAAGGCATGCTCTGGTGGCAGTCTGCCGCTTGTCGTCCGGCTGCTGCACGACTGCGGCCTGCGCGACGACGTGTCCAACAAATTGGGCATGCTTGCGCGCGACGTCGCCCTGCAGAGCGGCTACGCCGCAATTGTCGCGTACCTTGACGCGGAGCGCGACTCGGAGCGCCCTCCTGCCACCGCCGCGGCCGGCACCGCCAAGGCGTGCAAGCCGTGGCGCCACCAGGTCACAGACCAGGTTGCAATCGCGTCGCAGTAAAACAAACAATGACATGAAAGCGCGGGGCAGCAAAAGGCGTGCGCAATGCAGGCTGTGTTACATGTATCTCATAAACAGCTGGAGCAAAGCCACGAAAAAGGCAGCCAACGCTGAGCGTTGTGCAGCGCGAGGTGCCGCGGGTGGCGTGATTGGCCCTGTCAAGGCCATGGGAGAGTTGTCCTCAAGCGGGCTATAGACTACCACGGGCCAGCAATTCCATGTGATCGGTGTCATCAAGTCATCCCAGTTGTTGGCATGCAGCCGGCAATGATGCCACAGCTTGTTTGCAGGGTCAAACCACAGAACAAGCGACGATTTGCCTCTGGGCTGCAAGTCGGGCCGGTCTACGAGCAATGTCGCGGCACGTTTGCGCAGTGTGTCGATCACCCATTCGCTTTGCAAGGGTCCCAAGGCATTTGGGCGCGGGTAAATGCGCTCGGGCCAGGAAGCCGAGCAAACCGCGCTGGAGGTTTTAGCGTGCACCTCACGGTCTTGTAAGTCCATGCGTTTGCGCGCTTGAGCGACCGCTAGATGTACTTGCTTGCTTGCTTGCAAGTCAAGTCAAGT
The DNA here is from genome assembly GCA_031374415.1 of Burkholderiales bacterium. Taxonomy (GTDB): domain Bacteria; phylum Pseudomonadota; class Gammaproteobacteria; order Burkholderiales; family Burkholderiaceae_C; genus CANHBY01. The sequence continues at coordinate 47,628 of JANMGB010000150.1, read as the reverse complement.
CAAGTCAAGTCAAGTCAAGTCAAGTCAAGTGTGAGTATCACCCATGAGCGTCATGGTCTAATGCCAGGCTTTGAACATGCGCATAAAGCCGGACAGTGTCATGTATGCTACACGTCACTTATGAGTTCCTGGGGCAGCGCTACACAAGATGCGGTAAGTGGCGCAGCCGGTGGCGCAGCCGGTGGCGCAGCCGGCGGCGCGACCCTTATGCGCAACCATGCCGAGATGCTGCTGATGCTGGGTGCCAACCCTGGAACTAGCGAGCGTTCGGAAGCAGCAGCAGCGCGCGTGGAAGAGCGCCTGTATTACGAACGACGCCGCGCAGCGCAGGAGCGGGCGCGCGCGCAGGCGCTTGTGCGAGCGCACGATGCCATACCTGATGCACTGGACGAACCTGGCACGGGCGTGCTTGCCTGGCTTGCAAACGGCAAGCCCGCGTTTACGCTGCTGCGTGCAGGTGGTGAAAGCGCCTTTCCTGTGGATCTAGGGCGCGCGCTTTACATTATGCTTGCGGAACGCGCACAAGGCGTGGAGCGGCGCCGTGTCATGGGAAGCGACGTGCCGCGCGTAGAAATGTTCTACTCGCGCGTGACGGGCCGCGAGTACGCTTTCTCGCGACGCAAGTATCGCGCAGACGTTGACGCTCCGATTGAAATGCTGCTTGCGCTTGACTGGGCTAACGAGCTTGCAATGCGCTACGGCTATCGCAGCAAGGCGCTGGAGGACGTGCTGGTGAACGTGTACGCGAAAGTGTCGGATGGTGTGACGGCGCATGCTGATGATGAACCGTCAATTGACCAAAGCCAGCCCATTATCTCAGTCTCGCTTGGTACCGAATGGCCCTTTGAGATCAGGCGCATTGGTGATTTGGCAAAGACGGTCAACCTCGTGCTACGCGACGGCGACGTGATCATTATGCATCCCGGTGCGCAGGAAGAATACATGCATGCAGTGCCAAAGCGCCTCAAAGGGCCCGCGCTTGGCTACACGCCCGAGCAGCTGACACTTGGCGCGCCCCGTGTCAATCTTACCTTTCGCGCGTACCTGCGCCCAGACTCGCGTGCAGCGCCAAGCGAGTAAACGCGCGCGGCTCTAGAGTATATTATTATTATTATTTTTGTTATTTATTGCAAATACGCGTATGCTGCCATGCCAGTCAAGCACGCTCGAGCTTAGCGAGTCCCGCATCACTTGACTTGCATGGCAGCGGACGCGCCCGCGCCCGCTTTTGCGTGTCACGGCTGTGGCGCCTACGCGGCGCCTGGAATGCGCCTGTCCAGATGCACAGGTTGCCGCGTGGCGCTGTACTGCGACTCCAAGTGTCAGCGCGCGGACTGGCGCCCGTGGCACGCGCCCGAGTGCGCCAGCTGGGCCGAGTTGCGCAACAGCGCCGACACGGGCGGGCTGGGCTTGTCATTCGAGTCGAGCGCGGCGCGCGGGCGCCACGCCGTGCTGCGCGTGAGCGGGCCTGACGCCACGCGCACGCGCGTCGAGCCTGGCACGATATTGTGGACCGAGCGGCCTATTGTTGCCGTGCCACTGCTGCACGCGCCTACCAGCGAGACAAGCGCACGCGCGTACGGTCGCGAAACAAGTGGCTTGGATAGCGGCATGCTGGCTGCGTGTGAAAATGCCAACCGTGAGTGCGAATGGCACGTGTGCGCGGACACTGTATCCGAGCACGGGCGTGAGCTGAACGCACGCATGCGCAACACGGACTGGTGCTCGCCACCGTACACGACCAGCAGCGAGTTGAACGTAATGACACAGCTGCTGAGCTGCCTGCCGCGCGCACGCACGCTTGTGCTTGTTGACATTATGCAGAACAACATGTTTAGCTGCATGCCGCTAACCGCGCCTGCGTGCCCGTGGTACAATGCGTTTTACCGTCTGGCGTCCTATATCAACACGTCGTGTGTAGCCAACGCAGCCTACTCGTTCCACGGCGCAGTGCTTGTCATACGCGCGACGCAGCGTATCAAGGACGGCGACGAAGTTTGCATTGCGTACGAACTTCCTGCTGGCATCACATGCAACTGCGTACACTGCGCAGGCGCGGGCAAGCCCAACTTGCTGCGCGACGACAATGCGGATGTGCAGCGTCTTGTCCTGGCCGGCATGCAGCATGTCAAACGGTACTGCGAACCTCGCGCCGTGCGTTCCATGTGGCAGCTCACGCGGCCGGTTGATGACATGCCGCTTGCAGCCAACATTCAGGCGGCTTGCGAAAACATGTACGCCCTACACAAGCTATACTTGCGCCATTCCGGTGCAGAAGCGGTCAATTTTGCAATCAAGTTTGTGGCCATGCAGTGCACGATTTTCATTGACTTTGCACATGCCATTTTGCGTGGCAGCCCGGAAAACGCGCAAATGCTTGCTCTGCGCCCGTACGCGCGCTTTCTCAGCCCGCTGCTCGTGTGTGCGGGCGAATGTCGCTATGCGGATCCCGCCGATCAACCGTTGGGTGGAAGGATGAAATCAATTGTCATTGTCTTGCTGGCAAGCCTTGCACTTGCAGGCATGCGCACGGGTGAGGCGCGCGGCACGGACTATGCACCCGAGCGCGTGTTGCTGGCGTGCAACGCAATTGCAGGCGCAGGTGCGCACGTGCCACCCGAGCTTGAAATTGTGCTTGACGCCCCCGCGCTTGGGCCGCGCCTGTACGCCGAACATGCGCGTCGCTATGCAGCGGGCTTGAACGCGGGCACTCCCGTCACGCGCTATGCCGCTGGCTGGGACGAACTTGCGCGCATCGGCGCCGCGCTGCCCGCGTGGTCCGAGCTTGCTGCTAGCGAGCCTGCTGGCGAGCCTGCTGGCAAGCCTGCCGGCGATCCTGAAAGCAGCGACGACGACAGCGGCCAAAACCGCGCAATGCTCGAGCCCGTCGAGTCTCTTATGGACAGTCTGCGCCTGTAAACGCCAGAGTGATAAATAAAAAAAATAATAATATATAAATATAAGCGTATATATGCTTTAATGACTGTATTGGCATGCGCACGCACGACCTGCGTTTATTGTGCTTCAGCGGCACAAGCGAAGCCGGTCATGGCCTCTTGCGCGTCTTCCTCGGACACGGAGCACAGTTGCGCTTCTACATGGTCCACGTATACCGTTGGACTGACAACGTGACACAAGTCACGCAGGTCAAATCCAGCCACCCAAGCGCCGCCAGGCCCTGCGGTCAGACAGAACAGCCTGCACCTTGGCCGGACCATAGCGTGCATTGGCAACTCGCGCGTAGGCTCCAGAGATAGGCTATCGCCCGGGCGCCGGTCTCCGTGAATTACACCATCGTGCTCTGTTTCGACAGTGTACGCAGCAGAGCCGCCAATAAGTGCAAATTGCGCAGGGTTCTCCGCAGCGTACGCAAACCCAAGCTTGCGCCCCGGTGGGATGATCACAAGGCAGTCGTGCTTCACCGTACGCCGGTTCTTGCTGTCGCCCAAGTGCACCTCTTGAGCGCGCATCCAAACCGTGCGCGTTCCATCGCCATCCACAGTAAGACGGTACCAGTCGCACTTGGCAACAAGCTCTGACGTCGAACGATACGTGGACATGTCGAGTCAAGTGTAGCAGTGAACCCGCGCACAGGCACTTGCAGCACGGCTTTACATAAATCGATTAACCAAAAAATTGACTAGTCGGCAAATGCTGCGATTTCCGCACGTTTGGCAGCCAGATTGCGCATCAGCATGGCCATGTTTTCTTCCGTTAGCACAGAGTACAGCATGCGGTGCATCAGGTGCTTGCTCGTGGCGCTGTTGGCAGGATGATAGGCAAGCTCTCCGGTGACGTGCGTGCTGCGGTGTATCACTGTCATGAGCATGAAATGCACCAAGTGCGCCAGAGCGTACGCCTGATCGGCGTGGCCTGCCAGCATGGGATTCTCGCGCACGAGGAAGAATACGGACCGCGCTTCCAGCGGTAGTTCGTCAGAAACTTCCGCCCAAGTCATGCGCCCAAGATCGCGCATGAGGCGCGGCGCCACGCGCGCGGCGCTATCCATGGCCGTCTCGCCCATCTCGTCGAGCTGCATGTCATGCGCGTGCGTGTCGCCGGCCAGCGAGCTGTTGAACATGTTGTAAACCAGCCACATGTTGCCGCTCCAATGCTTGGCCACGCCGTGAATGAGCTTCTGTACAAACTTTGCAAGCTTGTCAACATATTCGGGATGAAAATAGTAGACCAAGCCATCGCCCGAGCCTTGCGCATTATAGGCTTTGCATGCCTTGAGCACGTACTGGTGCATGTCCGCGTCCACCTTGCGCATGCGCGCCAAGCTCGAGTCGGGAAAAGTGCCACGCGAACGCTTGCGCACGCGCCAAACCGGGCTGCCTTCGCCGCTGTCCGAGTCGGGGTCCAAAGACGGGCGCTGCGAGCGTCGCGCAAAGCCACGTTCGGGCGAGAGCTGGTTTCCGTACGGCGGCGGATCATTGCGCTCGGGTTCAAAGTAGGCGGGCGTCAAGCCGACCACACGACGCGAACGTGCCCACGTTTCATAGTCACGTGCAGGATCTACCCGCTCGGGCTCGCCAACCACGGGCGCATCAGCAGTAAACGATCCAGATGCAGACATGATGCTTGCAAGTCAAGTAATGTGTGGTATAGTGCACAAGCACGGCGAGCTAGGCCATATAGCGCACCACCGCTTGTGCATCGGCGCGGACTTGGCAAGATGCGCGAGCGTGACGCACACTAAAACTAGTATTAAAGTATTATTTTGGCATGTAAGTCTCACAGCGGGCCGCGCGCAACAACGCCAACGACTCCATTATCCGCATCAGCAAGAACAATCTGATGCATGAAGCGCGCATCCGCGCCTTCCTTTGATAGTTGATACAAAGGCACGCCTGCTTTTCGCCAGACAAAACAGACATATTTGTCTTCTCGGACGCACTGACGCCACTCTGGGTTGCGCGAGACGGGATGTTCAAGCACAAGGCGCGTCCCGGGGTCCATCTTATCAAGTCAGGTGTGCTGCACGCACCTGCGCACTGTCTAGATCAATTTCCAGTGCGGAACTCGTCCCATATGGCGCGTGCGCGGCGCGTGTGTCAGCACGTTCCGTTACGCCAGGTCACGTTATGGGCAACGCGTCAAGCACCGCTACCGCAGACGACGCCGAGACGTATCCGCCGCTGTTGCCGCCCCGTCCGGACACTGCGCGCTGGGACGGGACGTCCGCGTTTGAAGCGCCTGCAGAGCCAACCCTCGACTTTGGCGTTCGCGTTGAAGATGCGCTGGCATCAAACAATGTTGAGCAAGCAACGCGCGAGCTTGAGACGTGGCGCCTCGGCTACTTGCGTGTGCACCAGCGCGACGTGCCAGCGCACCCGCAATATGCCAGGCAAGCACGTGAGTACATTTATGCCCTGACGATCACAGCGACCAAACTTGCGCGAGTGTGGCGCGTGCCTGCTGCGTCTGCACATGCGCGGTCTGCCGCCGACTGGGCTGTCAAAGTGGCTGCCGAGCTGCGCACTGCGCTGGAATCAAACACGGTCTCAAACGCGGATCTGGTTGACATTGTTACGCGACTGGAGCCGCCACGCAAGCTGGCCGCGTTGGCGCCAACAATGCTGCGCGCACGCGCTGTAAGCGAAGCTGCGCGCAGGCTGACACAGCTAGCGCACAGTCTTACCAGTGGTCATTGGCCAACTGTGGCCGCAGCGGCCAAGATAGACAACGCGGAAGATGTTGTCAGCGACTTGGCAGCGGATTTTGACAGCGCGGCCGCCGTACTTGCAAAGCTCGCTGCTCGCGTGCCCGTGCTGCGCTGCGATGCGGTGCATGTGGACGCGCTGGTGGAAACGCTGCGCTTGCGTGGCATTGCCGTTACGGTAGAGGCCGTGCCAAATGCGTAAACGCAAGGCGCTGCACTTGCACTTGCGCAAGTGCGTGCGCGTGCGCACGCTCATGTTACACGCCTGCTACTCTTACGGGGTTGGGTGTTGTTTGAGTACGCTTGGCGCTTGGTGGCACGTCGTTGGGGTCGCTTTCTCGCGGGCGCTTGTTGCCAGACTTGTTGCTGGGCGCTGCTGGCGCCGCGAGTGCTGGCGGCGCTGCTGGCGCCGCGAGTGCTGGCGGCGCTGCTGGCGCTGTAGTTGGCGCGAGTGCGGGCGCCGCCACCAGCGCCTGCAGCGCCGCGGGCGCTTCGGTCTCGGTCGTGTCAGGGATGCGTCGCATCGCGGCTATCGAATCCTCGGCAGCCTTGGCGAGTTGTGCGGCCATTTGGCGTGCGCGCGCCTCTTGCGCGTCGGTCCGCTGTTGCACGACAGCAAGCTGTTGCTTGGCCGCGGCGAGCGCGGGGGCATCAACTTCTCGAGCTTCGCGCAAGAGGCGCGCGCCAAGTGCGCGTACACGCGCCAGATTGACTTTGGCGCACGCGTCAAGCATGGCATTACGTGCCAACCTTAGCGCGGCGTTCAAAGAATGCATGTCAACAAACGCGCCCGGCACGTCCTCGCGCCGCGTCATCTCGCCAACGGCATCCAGCTCGGCCTTTAGCAGCTCGCACCACTCGTTGCACATGCGCGTAAACGTTTCTACGCTATCCTGGCCAAACATGGTCTTCAAGTCGAGTGTCCCCAGACCGCCACGGACGCGCTTAGGGGAGGCACTACGCGGCAGTATACACCGGGTTAATATTTTAAATACCGACGCTAATATAGTTTTAGTGTAATCTCATATAGTCATTTACTTTGTACAAGCCTCCGCGGCACACGGCGGAGTTATTCAATTTAATTTACATTTATTTGTATTAATCGAATTAATGTATTTATTTAGCCGTTTAAACAAATGGGCAATAATAGCAAAAATAAGAAATATTAAATATTTTAACCACACAAAATAAGTAAACAATGTTGAACAAAATTCGCCCCGCGGGGCCCCGGAAAATGTTCAATGGTCACCATTTTTGCTATTTTTATTAATTATCCGTATTTTCGACTTGTGTGCGCGTGCACGACAGCGCGGTGATAATAAGGATGTAATTAAGTATAATACATAAGGTAATAATGTTTTGGTGTAATCTCATATAGTCGTTTACTTTGTACAAGCCACCGCGGCACGCGGCGAGGTTAGGCAATTTAGTTCACAGTTGTTTTAATTGTTGAAGTTTATATGTTTATTTAGCCGTTCAGGTAAATGTATATTAATAGTGAAAATTGAGGATATTAAACAATTTAACCATGTAATAATGTAAATTAAATGTGAACAAAATTCGCCCCGCAGGGCCCCGGAAAATGTTCATACAATGTAATTATCTTAATTATTATAATTAAGGTATTTTCGACTTGTGTGCGCGTGCACGACAGCGCGGTGGTAATCATCAATTATTATGTATAATTTTAACAGCAATCATGTTTTAGTGTAATCTCATATAGTCGTTTACTTTGTACAAGCCGCCGTGGCACACAGCGGCGCGTTGCAATTTAATTTATATTTATTTAAATTGCCGTGGTTTCTATATTTATTTAGCCGTTGAATCAAATGGGCAATAATAATATAAATAAAGGATATTAAATATTTTAACCACGTAATAATGTATATTAATTATGAACTAAATTCGCCCCGCGGTGCTCTGGAAAATGTTCAAAAGCGGGAATATTTTTAGTATTTTCATGTTTTTTTGTATTATTTAGCCATGCAAGGCGTGTACGACGCCAGGATGGCGCGCTCGATCGGCTCCCAGACAGCGTGCAGGCGCTCGGGGCATCGCGAAAAGCCGCCTACATCAATGCGGATACTGTCTGCTATCTTGGCAAACTGAACGAGAAGCATGCGCGCGACGCAGCCGCCATTTGTGTGCGCAAATATGCGCTCGACGGGGAACTGCACGAGTACAAGCTCGGCGTGCAGCTCGAACCAATACGGCAACGTCGTGTACAGCGGGTGCTGCTTGTTGTAAATCTTGATAATGGCATCGCGCGCCTCCTCGCAAATCTCCCCGGGCGTGGAGCTCAAGTACAGGCGGTTGGAATAGAGCAGACCAGTAAGGCCGAGATACGCAAGCGAAATGTTGTGCTCGGCCAGTGTGGACAAGTACGCGTCGACTTCGACCTTAACCGCGGTATCCACGAGGTTAGCCACGGTTTCTGCAGACATGGAAGCATGCGCCGCGTCAGAGGAAACCCAAGCCTCCATGATGTAATCCATGATGTCAGCCCTGCTGTATGCCATGCTCAGCATGGGCTCGCGTTGCTCCACGTCCGCGAGCGTTTTTTGCACGCTCTTGGTCATTAGCGGAAGCTCACGTGCACGTGCAATGCAAAGGCGCAAGTTGTGAATTGATTCACAATTAAACCTCACAATTTTTCCATGGCCCCACTGGCGCTGCAGTTCGCGCGCTTCGAGCGTGAGCGCGCGCACTTCGGTCATTTCGCGCTCGGACGCGAACGGCGACAATAGACCCTTTTCGGCAGCGGTGTATGTGTCGTATGTATCGCCCCACGCACGCCGTGCAATCCAGTTGCGCCACTCGCTGTTCGAGTGCCGAGAAAGCAAGTAAATCGTTCTTCCCGGACGCGCGAGCATGCGGCTGGCCGCGGCATTGCACGGTATGGTGCGAAAATACACATTGCCATTGGTTGACGTGCTTGGCATCCTGGCCATGTCATCCGTACTGGGGAGCTCTGCGTGCCACTCTAGAAATGGCACAGGCGCGCGCACAAAGATCGAGCAATCAACAAGTATGCTTGGTAGCATAGCCGCGACAATGCGGCGCAGCATGCGGCACACCGTGCCAAGTACGCGCAGCGTGCCAAAATCCGGCGCCAGCAGGCGCGCAACGTGGCCGATAATCTCGGTGGGCAGCAAAGCCAGCGGAAAGAACGTGTCCGCAGCCGCTTTTTCGTCGCGCGCAACAAAGCGCGAAACGTCGACGGGGTCAAGCTCGGCAGCCGTCACGCGCCACGTGCAGCGCTCGCCCTTTTTGCACGTCTTCTCCGGGCACTTGGTTTGCTCCCACATGCGTAGCATGGCACGTGTGTGGCGGTGTCGATCATTCGCCCAGATGCGCAGCTTGTGCACGTCCATGAACACATGCGTGGCGCGCTGCGCGGCAGCAGCGCACACGCCCAGCGTGCGCAGCGCTTTGCTGATATCGCGCTTTTGCTGCGGCAAGGACTTGCTGGTCAGCTTGATGGCCGACCTAAGGTCGTCCATATACTCGTCCCACGTGCGAGTGGCTACCTTGCGTGGCGCGCCCGCGCCCGCGTCATCAACGTCAATGAGCGCCTGCTCGCGCGTCCGTTTGATACCGGTCACTGGCAATGCCTGCATTTTGACGAGTTGAGTGATGATATGCAGCCGTTTCTGACTCGCATGTAGCCGGTCATTGGGACAGTGATGCAGCGGCACGCGCGTGCTACATTACGCAATTGTAATTGCGTAATTAACATAGTTCAAATCCGGTTTTTTAACTACACGTATTGCGGGTGTTTTTGTCTTGTGCGCACGGCACCAGCCCTGCTGCTGCTGCTTTAGCAGCTACGCAATGACTCTTTACTTGCTTCATGCGCGCGCGCCTCGTGTCACTTGCGCAAGCTAGCGGGCGTCTTGCGTGGCGCGAGAGCTACGATTTGTGCTTGGTCGCGCTGTTTTCCGCGCTTGTGGGCATGCTTATCAACCTGCACACAATCAAACCCGTGCCATATCTGCTACGCAGCGCGCACTGGCACGTGATTGTCGGTCTTGCGCGTGTGCCTATACTTGCGCTCGAGGCGCGCTGCGCGCCTTGCGTGCGCGTGATCGTCTCGTTACTTTGCCTGCTCGCCTTTTCCAATGTAGGTGCACGTATTGGCGCACCACCCGAAGCGGCGTCAGGTATGGCCGTGGTGACGCTGAGTTCACTGGCAGTAGATTTGATTGCCGGCAGTGCAATGTGCTGTGGCGCGTGCTGCGGCATGCGAGTCGGCACGCGAAACACGGCGCGCGCGATCTACGCGCTTGGTTTGCTGTGGTTCACGCTGAACAGCATCTTGGCGCTCCCAGCACTCCAGCACCCGTAAATGCCGCGTAAATGTCGCGCATGGTATCGCTCATGAGTTCGCACACGTCTTCGGCGCTTGTGCCGTCTGCCACGTCGTGCAGGCGCGCAGACAGCTGGTCAAGCAGCTGGTCGCGCTCGGCGCGCGCGCACTCTACACGCTTGGCATGTGCGCGCGCGTCCGTGTTACGAGCAAGGGCCGAGCGCGCAACACGTGCAACGGCATCGTACGCATCGTGGTCAGGCACGTGCGCGACGGGCACGCATTGCGCGCGAACAAAGTCAACAAGCGCTTGAACGCTTGGCGGCCTGTAATTGCTCATGTGAATAGGTGTACAAGCAAAAGCGCAGGCGCGAGCGCGGGCGCACAGTGCAGTGCAGTGCAGTGCAGTGCAGCGTGCGTCTAACCAGGCGTGGGCGAGCGCATACCGCAGCGTGCGCGCTCGGGGTCACGAGGCGGTGTGTCTGCTCGCCATGACGCTGGCGGTGTGCGAGGTCGCTCGTAGCGCAATTCGCCGTGTGTTGCCGCGCGCGGCATGCTCTGCGTTGAGCCTGCGTCGCGCAGCGCGGCAGCGCTCAGCTCGGCGCACAGCGCGGGCAGGAGCGCGCGCGGCACGGCACACGTGACAGCAACTCGTGCAGCAAGCCATGCTTGCGTGCTGCATGCGCACAGTGGCGCGCACGCTTGAAAAGCAGCCACATGCTCGCTGTACCGCTTGTCCATAACAAAAGTAGCAAGTCAAGTCACTGTGCAAAAAGCTAGGTGCAATGCAAGCATGGCGTGCGTAACCATGTATACGTTATTTACTTGTGCATATGATACCAAACATATATCAGTTGCTCCACGAGTCGGGACTGAGCGCGCGCGCGGGTGCGGGCGCGCGAGCGGGCGCGCGAGCGGGCGCCAGCAGCACGCCGCCGCATGTGCTAGCTTGGCGCTCGTGCAGGTGGGCCGCGGCACCAACATCACTTATGCCCTGCGTGCGCGCGCGCTTGGGCGCGGGCGCAACACAACGCACGTCGCCATTGTCGTCGTTGTCGTCGTGGTCATTGTCGTCGCTGTGTGCGCGCTTGCGCGGCCGCGCAAGCGTGTGGCTGTCTAGCGGCAGCTTGAGCGCGCGTGCTACTGCTGCGGCAAGCGCAACGCGCACGGGCGAGCTTGCGCGCTGCGTGGGCCAAGCACCGTGCACGCGCCAGTGCTCGAGTGCACGCGCGTCGGGCAAACGCCCGTGTGTGCGCCGGTGTTCAAGCTGCGCCAGTACTTCAAGATGTGCATGCGCAAGGCGCCGGTCAAACTCGGCAGGCGCGCACACGCGATGCGCGTTGCCCACAACCGTGTTGGGTATTTCAATGTAAATATAGCCCGCGCGCTCTGCCCACAGTTTTTTGAACGTGTCTGACTCGTACTGACGAAAAAACCCATCGACCCCGCCGCGGTGCTCGTCGGCAATGTAATGCCATTTGCCTTGGACTTCAAGCACGGCGCCGGGAAAGCTCGACGTTGCGTACCAAATGCCGTCCCATTCGATTCGCTTGGTGCGCGTGCTGCGAGGCGTGCCGCGTGCAGTGCGTGTCACGCTGAACGTGCCAAGTGCATCCAGATCAAGCGTCATCCAGCGCTCGCCGCACGGTGTGCCGAACACGCGCTCAAAATAGCTTACAGCAAGTGTCTCGTAGTGCGGGCGCTTGGGCTCGCCGCGCGCGGCGCCTGCGCGACTCGCCGCTCGCCCGCCGCGGCCAGCACAGCGGCCAGCACGTCCACGTGCGCGCCGCATTGCCAAGCGTGTGCGCTGTACTGCGCTACACTGCGCGTAAGTCAGGTGACGCGCACGTGACCTGCTTTTACTCTGTGTCGCGCGACAGTGCTTTGCCTAGTCTAGCATGACATGTGCGCGAGTAGATGCAGATGCAAACGCACCAGCACGCATTGGCCGGTTTGGCCAATGCGTGGTGTTCAAAACACTCATGCCGTACAACACCTTTGACAAAATGCCTTCAAACCTGAAGCTAGGGTCATAATACATGGGTTTTGACGAAACCCAAGGCCTGCGCGCATCAATCTTAAAAGCCGGCATGGTGTCCACGCGCTCAACGGGCATTGACACGGCGCTGGCAATTGGACGCTCAGGGTACGTCCATGTCGGAGAACGCGCCACAAGCACTCGGACGCGCCGCACAAACTTTGACACAGCTAGCGACTCGGCAGCCATGTGTAAGTCAAGTGGTGAATAGCAATTGGCGCACACGTGTGCGTGTGCTGCGCTGAGCTCAAGTCAGGTGACGCGCACGTGACCTGCCTTTACTTTGTGTCGCGCGACAGTGCTTTGCCTAGTCTAGCATGACATGTGCGCGAGTAGATGCAGATACAAACGCGCCAGCACGTGCTCGCGTGCGAGCTCGCGTGCGTGCGCGCCTACGCGCACGCCTGCCAGCCGGCAAATTTGGCATGTTAGCCATTGCGACAAAACGTGATATCATGGCAGGTGAAATAAAAGTCTCACAATGAGGCCACGCTAGCGCGCGTTCACCCCCGGGTAGCGTCTCGGCAGACATGTGCGAGTCAAGTGCCAACTCAAGCCCTGGTGAGCTGCAAGCGGCAGCACACGCGCGCTCTAATCCGCGCCAAGTTGCGGCACACGCGCAACGCGCACGCGCACGTGATGCTGCCTCCTCTGATCTTCTCCGTGATGAGCAAGCGGTATGATGGTCATACGCTCTCGTATGGGTCGTGGCATACCGTTGAACTCGGAGAGAAGTAACCACAGAGCTGTAGGAGGCGCTGCCATGCGCGAGTCAAGTGGCTACGACACTTGACTTTACTAATCCAATGTCTGCTGCTTCCGTAGAGGACAAGCTTGAACAGCTGACGCCCGCACCCGACGTGAACAGCAAAGTCGTCCATGCGCGCGAAGTTGCCACTGCTGCGCGGAACCTTGAGTATTGGGAACTTGGCCGCGTTGCACTGGATTTTTTATTTATTTGCGCGCTTTTACCGTATATCTATTTCAGTTGGTCTTCAATTGATTCTTATGCGCGCTCCAAATACTCGCTTGTGGTCGTTTGTTACCAGATCGTCGTTCGTTTAGTTCAAGCACACGAGAAAAAGCTCGCAGTTGATTTTGCGGACAAGCTTGCAGCGGGGCCTGCTGTCACGTGGGAGGAGAAAAAGGACACACTTTTCGATCGCGTGTTTCACACGATGACGGTGGAGGGTATAGAAATCTGCCAGCGCGGCATGACCGCAGGTCGTCTTATCGAGTCTGCGTCGCGGCGCACGTAAAAGCCGGCTTGAGCGTGCGCGGACCACGCGTCGCGCACTGCTGTCACTTGACTCGTGTACGCGCGTGCGCACGCACGCACATGGCCGACATGGCTACGTGTGATCTCAACACGCTCATGGGCGCATGCATGCGCAAAAAAGAAAAGTGCAGGCATCTGGTTGCCGCATGCGCGCGCGGCGACTTGCTTGCCGTGCAGTCCGTGCCCGACATTGCATTTGATTATTGCACGCACGAGGAAGAAAAGTATTTCTTACGCAATGTCATCAAAGCAGGCGCTCCTGCGCGTATTATCGAGCATTTGATATACGTGCGCAAAATTGAACCTTTTCCGCGCCACGAGCCATGGCTTACACCATGGCATGCGGCCGTCAGCTGTCACAATGTCGATGCGGCAAAAGTGCTGCTGGAGCACATGATTGAACAAACAGGCAACGTCAAGGATAGACTTCTTATAGATGCAGTGACTCTTGGTAATGGCGCCATTATGCAACTCATGCTTGACAAGGTGGACATCACGGTCGACGAAGTCTTGACAGACAATGAGAGTATACTTCACCTGGCGCTGCGCGAACACAACCTTGACGCTGTGCGCTTTTTGGTCGAGGCGGGCGCAAACACGCGTGCGCTAAACTTGCCCGGCACGCTGTATCGCTGTCGCAAGCTTGAATTGCTGCAGTATGCGTACTATGTCATGCAGCTTGACCTTACCCAACGCATTGACCACATAGATGAGGCCTGGGCTTTTTTTCGCTATCAAACGCGCGACGTGCAGCTTTTCAAGTTGCAGCAGGGTCTCATTTCAGACGAGTCGATTGGGCGGATTGTTGCTTTCGAGGACTATTACAAGCGCGAACGCGACCACGAATTCACCTCAAGCGAAAAATGGATATATGGTGATGTTACATTTCTGATGAAGCAAATACCGCGGCTGGCACCGTGGAACCGCGCATCACTTGCCTGCCGATGGAGCCCGGCGCGGCATGCACTCTATCCGCTCTGGTTTCTTGCGCTTGTGCGTACGCTGCACGGAGTTGCGCGCGCGCAGCGCACGCGTGCAGCAGACAATGCGACACGTGACGGGTGGCGTGCGCTGCCTGACGAGTTGCTTGAAACCGTCTATGCCGAGCTTGCGGCAAGCACGTGCCCCACGCAAGGCATTGTCAAGGCATTCAGCGCAAAGAGGCGCACCGTGTTGCGCGCCACGTAAAAGCAGAACGCGCGCATTTAACCTTGACAAAATACTGACATTAACATGCGTATTTTACACTGTATTACACCGCTGGTAGAGCCGCTCTTGTGATATAGACCGTGATGCTTTTTTACCAAGTTTTCATTCGCCTTTGCCATGCGTATGAGAATGATCTTATGGCGGATTTTGTAAGCAAAATTGCAACCGGCCCGCCCGTCGCTGTGAAAGAAACACAGCGCAAGATCAACTCTTGCATTTGTATTCCTGTCTTTATCATGAACGGGGTGGATATTTGCAATCGTCACGAGAAAGCGTATAGTTTTACTTGGGCTGCAACTCGGCGCCCGTAAACTGCAACGTTTGCTAATTTTTTTTGCTTGCTTTACGCCTGGTTTATTTCGCGCGCCATCTGCTGCTCTAGCAGCGCAGCGCGCGCTAGCTCGAGCGCAGGACCCCATGCGGCAACCACGCGTGCGCGCGCACAACCAGCGGCGCACACGGTAAGCGCACCGCTGGCAACGCCGACGGCGCAGCTTGCCATCTCGGCTATTGCATCAGCAGCAGCATGTACGTCGGCCGAGCCTGCGCCTGTGCTGGCCGCATAGTACACGCCCTCGTAGACACACACGCGAGCAATCGCAATGTGCATGCGCACCAGCTTGTCAAGCACGGCCACGGCCTCGGGCGTGTACATGCACTCAAACGCGGCCACGTGCGTGTGCGTAGGCTGCCACGGGCGCATGTCGTCTGGGTTCTCGGCAGCGAGTACGAGCGAAACAAGTTGCGGAGGCAGCCAGCGCTTGGCCGCGCCCGCGGCTGCATGCTCGGCAATGTCAGCGGCATCGTCCTTGTTGGCGGCCAGACAGGCAGCGACGCGCGCCGCGCAGAAAGCGGCGTACTCGAACGCTGCAATGGCAAGTGCCACGGGCGCAAGCAATAGCACAACAAGCAGCGTATGCACGGGGATGGGCGCTACAAGCGCGGCGACGCTGACAGTCACGAGAATAGCTCCTTGCGCAACTGCTGCATGGCGCGGCTGCAAGCCAACAAAAAGCGCGGCATATACGGCTGCAAGCACGGTGCGCGTGGCGCCAAACGCACGGTCTGCCGTGCTTGCCACTGCCAGCGCAAACACGGCGGCAATCCATGCAGCCGAGAGCCAGCGTCGCGCTTGCGGCCATGCGTACCAAGCGGCCGAGATTGCACACGCGGTCAACGGTGCTGCTGCAAACCATACAATGATTGCATGCACGCGCTTTTCCACGGCCGCGTCTGCGCAACCTGCAATAAGCATAAGTGCGGCGCCGATTGCCGCCCAATGCAAAGCCTCGCTGTCGTGCTCGTTTGCGTAATACGCATCGGCGCCTGTCGCGCGCATTCGCGCGTGCGCAATACGCCGCGGTGGCCTCGCAGCCAGAGGTTCCATGCCAACGGATTCGCGCAAGGCGTCGCGCGCATCGCTACCAACATCATCAGACGTACTGGCGTCTACGCTTACTTGCATGCCAGTGCCAACGCCAGCGCCAGCGCCAGCGCTAGCGCCAGCGCTAGCGCTAGCGCCAGCGCCGCTCGCGTGCCGAGTGTCCGCGGGCACGGCGGCAATGCCAAGCAAGCCGTATGCCAGCACGTACGTGCCGTCAGGCTGCGCGTTAGTCCATTCGGGCGGCAACGCGCGAGCAATTGCCCCGTCCATGTATATGGTCGGCTCGCCAGCTTGCGCATTGCCGCCCGTCGGTGCGTGTGCCAGGTGCATGCGCATCGCATCGCACTGCTCAAACGTGTGCAGCAGTGCAAACGGCGACTCGGCGCGTGACAAGTGCAAGCGTGTGCGACACGCAATAGCAGCCGCCAGCTGCGTCACGCGTCGCGCGAGGGCCAACACGCGAGCAAGCACCAGCGCATCGGTCGCATAGAACCAGACCTGGTCGTGCGTAAGCGTCAGCAGCTGGCCGCCCTCGCGCGCAACAATCTCGGCCAGCACGTGCCACGCGCCTGCTTGCGTGCTGCGTGCCGCCTCGGCTGCCGCCGCTGTCAAGCGCAACGCTGCGACGCCAGTTTCAAAGACGATCGTTGCATCGGGCGCGCCGGTTAGCTGCGGCACGGTAAGTGCGGCGGCGAGCGCCTGCTTACGCGCGCACGCGTGCGCAACTCGTACGCTTGCTGCCGCGTGCGTGCTTGCCGCCTTGTCACTGAGCGTGCACGTGCGCACGTATCGTGCTGCGCGCGCGCCGCCAATAACCAGCGCGCCGCTTATTGCCACGATAAAGGTTGCAAGCGTGCGCTTGTACAGGCGCGCGTGCAGTACGATATACAGCACCCACGTGGCCGCAGCAAGCAGCAGCGCAGGCGCTACGGCGCCTGGGCGCGCAGGCATCATGCCAAAAGCAAGCGCCGCAATTGCGACCACGTCTGCGGGCTCGCGGAACTCTTGCTCGGCGACGCTGCACGCGCAGCTTGCGCCTAGCAAGGTGAGCAGCGCAAGGCCGACATAGGCGTCGGCAAAGCGCGCCGGCGCGTACGTTCCCGCGCTTGCACCCAACACGGCGCCCAGCGCCGTGCCCGAACGCATGAGGGCCGCGCGCCCGGCAACCTCAAAGCCGCGCGTAGCGAGACTTGTGAGCACAGTTGCAACGGTATAGGCGGCATAGCCCGCTGCCAGTACGCGCAGGCGTCGCATGCAAGTCAAGTATGCGACGTGCGTGCGTGCGTGCGTGCGTGCGTCAACCCCACGCAAGTACTAATGATGTACGCAACGATTGCGTAAGTATTAAGGCGTATTTTTTCTTAATAAAGTTAAATAATTTTTATTATTTAAGGCAAAGCTACGCTGGCGGCTGCAAACCGGTGGCGTTGGCCATACTACTCTTACTTTGAACTATGGCTCGCACCAAGCAGCTGGTCAACAAGAGCGCGGGCGCCAAGGCAGCGCGCAAGATTGCGCTAAGTGGCGCGCGCGCCACACTTGGCACAGACGCACCAGTGAGTGTGCGCAAGGCGCACCGCTACCGCCCGGGCACGGTCGCGCTGCGCGAGATTCGCAGGTACCAGAAGAGCACCAAGCTGCTCATCCGCAGGTTACCGTTTCAGCGACTGGTGCGTGAAGTCGCGCAAGACTACAAGGCCGATGTGCGCTTTCAGTCAGCGGCAATTGAAGCGCTGCAAGAATCGTCTGAAGCGTACCTTGTCGGTCTGTTTGAGGACACGAATCTGTGCGCAATTCACGCCAAGCGTGTGACGATCTTCCCCAAGGACATGCAGATTGCTCGCCGCCTTCGCGGCGAAAAATAATAAATTGCACTGCACTGCATTGCATTGCATTCACCCGCCCGCCCGCCCGTGTCTGCGCTTGAGATCAATCGGTCTTTACGTTCTTGTGCGCGGCACCGTTAAACGGTAGGCACACCTCGCCATTGGCGCTGCCGTCATTCCAGCAAATGGCGGTCGGCAACTCTGCGCCGCGCTCTTTGTACGCGCGCAGGCCGCTTGCGCTGAGCGATGATGCAGGTGGTGACTTGACAGATGCGGCAAGCGCGCGTGTGTCCATGTACGCGCGTGTCACGTAGTAGCCTGTGGCAAGCAGCATGCCTGTGAACAGTAGGAACAACAAGATGCCACCAAAGCCGCTATCGCGCACGTGCATAAACACGTCGCGCACGTTTGCGCCAAACAGCAGTCCAAGAATGCCTTGCGATGGCATTGAGTAAAGCGCTGCCAGCACGGCTGATTCCCCTTTGCGCGCATTTGCGTTTGTGCAAGCCTCGCGCGTTGACGGGGCCTTTTCGATTTTGTCACGGTACGCATTGTTAAGACACGTGGCATATTGTGCCATCGCTCCTTCTTGCTCGTCGCGTGCAATGCTGTACGCAACGTTCCACGCGCGTCCCAGATTCACAGTAAAATAGAGCAACGCGAAGACGGCCAGCCCTTCGAGCAGCGCCGTGCCGCACCTGCCGCGTATGTAGTGCAGCCAGGCGCGTCGATTCAGCAGCAAAATAAGCGTCACGTGCAACACGTCTTCAATCCCCGCCACGTGGAACGCTAGCGCGCCAACCACGGCCAGCACTTCAAGCAACATGCGCGCACTTGCACTTGCCATACGGCACGCAGAGTTGCCGTGCCATATGGAGCGCAGGCGTACGCGCAAGCGCACGGGCTCCATTGTTGTTTGCGCGGCCTGGCGAGTTATCTAGCTAACCAGCTTGCAGGCTAGATTCCAGCCGGCCCTGCCTGCGCTGTAGCGCCTGCGAGGACGCTTGCGGGCGGCAAGGATGGCAAGGGTGGCACGCGCTCGCGCAGCGCGACAATGACATAGCGCGAAGACTCGTTCACGACAAGCAAACGCGCAGCGTACAGTGCACCGCTCGCGTCAGTCAGTTCAAGCGTGTCATCCACGCACAACGGCGCGACAATTGCGCGCGCATTGCGTCGCCGCTTGGCCAGCCAAAGCACGTGCATGCGCTCGTTTGGCCCAACGCGTGGGAACGTGCCGCGCGCGTGTTCAAGCAGCGCTTCGGCACGCGCGCCGTCAGCCAGCTGGAACCGGCAAGAACCACCGTCACGTGCGCCCAGCTCGGTATAGTCTGCGCGCAACTGGAACGCATTTGGCCCCGCATGCGCCGCAGCATAGCCAGGACTGGCAAGCGGCACAAGCGCGCCCACGCCAACCATCCAGTCGCGCACAACGTCTGGCCTGTCGCGGGAAAAGTGCCACTCGGGTACGCCAAAGATTTTGTACAGTGCGTCGCGGCGCTTGGACGCATCGGCGGGGTATGCGCGCTCCAAATACTCGCTGTAAGCGACAAACGCCGTAATGCGCTGCTCTGGCGTTAGGCGCTCTGCGCGCGCGCTCTCGTCCGCGCGTGCGCCAGTAAGCGCGCGGGCAGCCATGTGTGTGTGTGTGTGTGTGCAGTATGCGCGTGCGGCAAGCTTTATTGGCGACGCGTGTATGCGCGGTATAGCACGCCGCCCGTAGCGCCCGTGACTACGTACATGCCCCACGGGCGCTCGAGCGAACGTGACACAAACAAGTTTGCACTCATGCCCGGCACGGTAAGCACACTTGATGGCATGGCAAGTCCGACAGCCGCCTCGGCCCAGCCCGCGTCACGCGCAGCCGCGGCAAGCGTATCATAAACGCGCATGTCGCTGTCAGCATTGTACGTGGTGCTGCTTGCGCTGTGTCGTTCGGCAAGAACAATTGCCCGCTCAAAATCAACGTACTCGGGCACGCGCCGCAAGTGCCAGCGATCAGACTCGCTTAGCGCATCGTACATGCCCGCCGTGGGCGGCGCGTACGCGTCAGCTTTGATGCTTGGCGGTGCGTTGCTAAGCGGCTGGCCGACACCTGGAGCCCGACGGCGCTTGCTGGCTGCATCGCGCATGATAGTAATTGAGCGTGCAACGGCTGCGGGATCGTGTGGTCGCACATCATAGCCGGCTGCGCGCGCGTCTTCAAGCCTCCACCGATCTCCGCACAAGTCGGCGTCATCGTCGTCCTCTTCAGCCACGGGCAGAACTTCGTCGCCAAACAGCCCGTCCGTGTCGTCCCACGCGCCGTCTGCGCGACGCCGCGCTCCGTGCATGTCTGCCTCGGCCGCTGTCTCGTCACGTGCGCGTTTGCAAGCGCGCGACGACGTCCTCGACGGTGGTGCTGTTGCTGCCATTGCCCTGACCCTGGCCCTGGCAAGTGCAGTGCTTAACAGGATGTGCGCACGCCTCTTGCCACGCGCGCGGGTCTGCACGCATGCGCAGGGCAGCATCGCGCACAAGTCCACGGCGGGCACACAAACATGCAAGTGCCTCGAGCAGCTGGCCGCGCACTAGCATGTTGGTCGCGCTGCCATCCAGGTCAGGTCCAAGCCAGGCAGCCAGCGCGTCGCCGCTTGCCGCGTGCTTGTAGCGCGCAAGCACGCGCGCGGCGCGTATGCGTGACACGACGTGTGGGTGACGCGGCGTGGCGTCAAGCGCGGTCAACAGCGCGGTGACTTGCTCTTGCTCGCACGTGCGAGCTTGCTCGAGTCCTGTTGCGCACGCCGGCTCGGCAAGTGCGTTGCGTAGCGCCAGATTGCTTGCCGCGTTGCCATCAAGCTTGTGGTCACGCGCTGTAGACACGCAAGCGCGCAGACACGCAAGTGCGCTGTGTGCTTCACGCACGGTCATGCCATGCGCCAGCAGCTGGTCAAGCGGTGCACGACGTGCGTGGCGCAGTGGTACGCGCGGGGCTGCTTGCCAGCGGTGTGCCGCGCGCAATCGCGCGGCTTGATGAGCGCGCGCGGCGCGTAGCAGCACATAGGCAGCGTAGCCTGCCAGCACTTCTGCTGGCGGCGGCACACGCGGCTCTAGCGCTCGCGTCTCACAGCCGTACATGTGCTGCTCAAACACAAGCAAAGCTTCGGATGACAGCGCGTGCTCTGCACGCACACGCGCCGCGTACGCCGCAGGCGCATGCAGCGCAGCCAAGTGCGGCTCACGTGGCCCATCGTTTGGCTGTGGGTCAATGAGCACAGGCGTGTGCATCATGCTTGCCTGATTGCAATGCATCTGTACGTCATCTAGCGCACTGCGCACTTATGTCACTTGCATGTTGCTTGCATGTTGCTTGCATGTTGCTTGCACGCCGTTTGCTAACGCGCATTGTACTGCTCTCGCACTTGCGCAATGCAAACGCCGCGCCAACACTAGGTGAGTGGATTGATTGATTGATTAACCCGGTATATATGTAACACATAATTACAACAACCACTACTAAATGAAAATTACAGTGTTTAAAAGCTTGGCGCGGGTCTAATTCGCAGAAGGGCGAGCTGATGTGGTGACCGACTCGGCATACGTGTACAGTGCAAGCCCAACGGCGGTCACGGCAAAGCCGGCAACGGTTGCTGCGCGCAGCGTGCTGCCGCTTTGCAGCAGCGCCATGTCTGCACACACGATAAGCAGCCCGGACACGTTACCCAGCACGGACACGCTAAGCGGGCTCGTGTGACGCTGCAGCCAGATGGCAAGCACCCACGCCGCCGTGTCCGGCAGCGCACACAGAGCCGTATACGCTAGGCCGCGCCCAAGAGAAGACAGAGTCCAAGCAGAACGCGGCGTGCAAGCCCAAGCTATGGCGCACAGCACTGCGAACTCGGGCACTATGCTTGCGCGCAAAAATCCTGTAAACGTCCAACCCCGCGAGACGAGCATGGCGCGTCGCGCGTACGTGTGCACAGCATAGCCCACAAGCACGGTCATGTATATGGCCGCGACAGATGCGCGCACGCCCCCTGGTCCGTACACGGCAATGATCGAGCCTGCGATCATAAGACCGACGGCTGCATAGCGCATGACAAGGGCAACAGCGCGCGGCATTAGCACACGCGCGGCATCAACACTATTGCTGCCGCCATCGCCGGGCGACATGTCGTGCGCGCGTAGCACCGACGCGGCCGCCGACGCGTTCCACGGCTCGGACGTGTTAATCCAGCTAAGTCGCGCTGCGGATGCACCGCGCAGCACACTGTTGCTGTCCCCACTAGCGCCGGAGCTGACGCTGGCGCTGGCGTCGGCATCTGATTCATCGCCGTTCCAGTCCAACTCGCTAGCACCGCTTGACGAATCAAGGCGCACAAAGCCAGTGCCGCACGCTTTGCGCCATGCACACGGCGCGCGCTTGCACGAAAACAGCGCGCCAACGACAATGAGTATGATGGGGTATAGCGCGCCTACGATATTGAGCATGGTCAGCGACATGGCGCTATATGCCCAGTTATCCGCGCTAATTGCAGCGCCAAGCAACATGGCAAGCGCTACAATGGCACTTGCGTCCAGCGCGTTTGCCCATCCGCTGCTGCTACTGCCGCCAGGCTGGCCCGCGCTGTGTAGCACTGCAATAGGTGCCAGTCCGCGCGCGGGGAACATGCACGCACTCAGTCGCGCAAAGCTGCCACCAAGCGCGTGCAGCGCCAACGCGGCGCCACGCCAGCCACGCGCCAGCGCCGCATAGACAAACGGATATGCGTAACGCGGCGCGCCACCGGCTTGGCGTGAGAGCGCCGCGCTTTGCGCCAAGCTAGCGCACACGCTGGCCAGCACAAGGCATGTCATGGCCGCCACCAAGCGCGGACGGCTTGGTGGCGTGGACGCGGATGCGTTGCTTGACGCGCTCGCATCGCTCCGTGTGCTTGACGATGCACTGCCGTGCTCGCGTGCATCTGCAAGCGCGCCAAGCTCAATAGCCGTGTTGCGACGCGCCATGCGCAGTGCAGTGCAGTGTAGTGTTACTCCAAACTACTTTGCGCCGCATTGTGCGCGTGCGGTGCTGCCTGTGCCTTTGTAAGCACATACTGACGGCACTCGTCAGCCCATTCGACAATGCACGCGGTGCACTCGTAAAAATCGCCGAGCACATCAGCCTTGCGCAGTGTTTGTTCAGTGCCAATGTCGATAATAGTTGGAGAGTCGCTCAATGGCTCGCTGAAAAGCGAGGAAAGGTCCACGTCGGCTAGCGGTGACACGTAATCGTCCGCGCACACCTGATCCAGGTGAGCGCGCTTCAACTGCGCATGAGACGCGTGCACGCTTGCCGACTTTGACTCGGACGGCACGCTAAAAATCGTTTCGTACATGAGCAATTCGTCGGACAGCTTGTCATGCAGCGCGCACACTGCTTTGGCGTTTGCATGTATGATGCACGCGGCATCTAGAACAAACACGTCGCGAGTCGCGGTATCAAGCCTGTCTAGCAGATCGTAAATACGGGCGCAGGCTTTGCGCTCAACGTCGGGGATTTCCGTGCTCATGCGCGAGTGTCAAGTGTGTATCAAGCACAGCCAAGCACCTTGCCAAGTCGCCAGAGGATCGAGGCACTTGCAATAATAATTATAATATCGCACTAATACGGTTTACGAAAAATGTAGTCAAGCGCAGCCCTGACTTGCGCGGTGTCATGGTTGACGGTTACATGCACAAGCTGCAGTTCTAGCCCTAGCGCTAGCGCTAGCGCGCAAGCTGCTTCGGGGCCCAAGTAGGGTCGTAAACAAGGCCGGCGTGGCTGTAGGCTGCGTGCATTGAAGCGTGCACCTCGTCGTCCATGGACGGCGCAGTGCGCGCTGCGCTTGCTTGCGACCTTGCGCCCATGCTCTCTGGCGTCAGTGACTGTGTCAGCGACGGTGCCGGGCTGCTGGCAGGCGTCCACTGGTCAACCGAGCTAGCAAGCGCCGGCGCCGGCGCCAAACCTTGCCACGCCTGCGCAGACGCGCTGGCGCTGGCGCCTAGCGGCTCGCTTGGACGCGCGTCCAGCGCAAGTGGCGCGTGCGCAGGCATCGCATCCGTTGATTTGCGAGATGAAAAAGACATAAAGTGTAGTATGCACAAGGCCACGTGTTACACAAGCGTGCAACATGCACCCATATGCACCCACTTTGTCTGCGCAACACCCCTGTTTACAGGAGTTTGCATGCGCATGCACATGTGCCCGCGCGCGCGCGCGTATTCACAGCTGAGCCTGCACGTTGGGTAGCAGATCTGCGTCCGTGCTTGCTGACCCATGCAGCGGCAGCACATAGACAAAAGCACGCGCTGACGACGCGCGACGAACTGGTTCAACGCCTGCACGGCGAAAAATACTGTCAAAATCGTCGCGGCGTGCCAGGATAGGAGGTAGCATAATGCCCAGCTCGACAAACGCCGCACGCGGGTTGACAAGTTGTACGCCGCGCTTGACAACACGCCCGTTAAACGCACTGCGATAAACAAAGTCCAGATTAAATCCGGCATTATCATCACGGTCCATGTCTTCGTAGGTGACAAGACGCGCGCGTTTGTTGATTTGCTCACGCAATTGCGGCTGTGTTTGCACAATTTCAAAGGGCAGCACAAGCGCCAAGTCACCAATGCGCGGCACGCTCGGGAATACGTGATAGCTGGGCATGCAGGGCGCGTGCTCATCGCGTCCGCAGCAGCCGTACAGGCGCGGCTCTAGCCCAACATGTACGTCACCGTACGCATCGCGCCCGCGTGCGTCAAGGTGCGCGTGACACGAGCGAGCGCCAAGCGCGTACAATGGCATGCCGCGAATGTGGCACTGCTCACACTCTTGCTCCGTGGTCAGGTCGTCAAGCAGCGCAACAAGATGAGCGGGCACTTTGGGCAGTTCGTCGTCAAAGAGCGCCCTGCGCGCCATGTCGAGTCAAGTACCGACGCCCGGGCGCACTTACGCGCCGCGTCGTCAGACTTGCCAGTTTTGAACGCGCACTTGACTTGCTTGCTCGCTCACATGCACGCGCGCAAACGCGGCCATGTCGGAGACGGTGCGCGCGCTCGCGACGTACTTGGCGGCATGTTTGTTGAGGACGCGGCGCGCTGGGCTGACACGCCGGGGCCGTTAGACGAGGAAAGCGTTGGCAAGCTGTTAGGAGCGCGCGACATGCTGGCAAACACGGAATATGCACGGAGCTTGCACCGCGTGCTGACCGAGCGCGTGCTAGTGTCGGACGCGGACCCGATGGCCGCCGACCCCATGCGTGCCGTGTTTGCTCTGCTGGCCGAGCGCGCCGGGGCAAACGCTGCGTTTACAGCGCACCGCGCCGCACTGCTTGCTGCCTCGCCCGAGGAGTACGGCGAGGCTTTGCGCGGCGAGTCACCGCAAGTTTCTGCCCTGCTTGAGCGTTTTGCAGCCGACGACGCAGACCGCATTGTGTGCCTTGCGCATGCGCTTGGGCACGCTGCCGCCATACTTATTGGCTTGACAACAGAGCGCGACAGCGAACGCGACATTACTCTTATACCGCGCACGTCATTCCTCGTGTACATTTTTGTTGCGGCCATTGCAGGCAAAGAATGCACCGAGAGCCGCAGCGCAGTCGAGGCCGCGGACATGCTCAACCTTGTTGTGCGCGCGTCCGTAGAGTTTGTTACACGCGCAGCGGCAGACAGCTATGCGCGCAGCATGTGCAGCTTGCTCGAGACGCTTTACATTCTTGAGGACCGTGCACGAACAGAGCGTGCCGTGCTTTCATTGCAAGCGCTTAGCAACGACAGCCCAACGTGCGCCGTGCTCTACACGACCATGGCAACCGCGCACGTGCTACGCATCAGCGAGCTGCCGCAGCCCGCGCGTGACGGTCCGCAGCCGCCGTTCATGTGCATGGTTGCGGGCACGTGGCAAAACCGCGACGTGCTTGTTGCGCTGGACGCGTACGAGCCAAGCGCAAGCAACGAGCCCGCGCTTATGCAGCGTGTTGTCATGAGCCGCCGCTTTGCACATCTTTTTGTTCGCCTGAACCTTGTACATCGCCTGCCCGCACTACTGCACGCATCCGATCCCGCGCCCGGGTGCACGTTTACCGACTGGATCGCAGGCTCGGTCGCGCTCTACACGGCTGCCGCCGCGGACCTCTGAGTATGTGCTGTTGAAAAAAAATCAAAAAAACTATCAAAGATTTCGGATAAATATAACAAATGAACATTTGCCAGGGCCCGGTGGGGCGAATTTAGTTTAACATTAATTAGCAATTTTAAATGTTTTTAATATTTGATATACAGAGTTTAACCTATTTGTTTGTAGTTGTTGAAACGGCTAAATAAAGATAGAAACTCCAATAATTCAAACATATGCGTACTAAATTGCGCCACGCCACGGTGGTTTGTACAAAGTAAACGACTATATGAGATTGCATTAAAACACTATTACATGCTATTTAATGCAGTGCTTGACACGCACACACACACACAAGTTGAAAATATGGACAATTATGAATAATACATTAATTGCACTTGTTGAACATTTGCCAGGGCCCCGTGGGGCGAATTTAGTTCAACATTAATTAGCAATTTTAAATGTTTTTAATATTTAATATACAGAGTTTTCCTATTTGTTTGTAATTGTTGAAACGGCTAAATAAACATAAAAATTCCAATAATTCAAACATATGCGTACTAAATTGCGCCACGCCGCGGTGGTCTGTACAAAGTAAACGACTATATGAGATTGCATTATAATGTGGTTATTGTCATATTTTTATGTAATTTTCGTTTGTTTGCCTTGATGCGCGAGTGGCGGCGTTTGCGCACAAGTCAATTTGTATAGTTTTTGTTTAATTACGTTAATATTTACCTATCATATGGATGATTGTTATACCGTTTAATGATGGGCACGCAGTGTGCACAGCTTGTACGCAGAGATTGCGCGTGTACGCACATAAGGCGCGCGAAGGGCGCATAAGGCAAATTGCAAGTGCACATGCACATGCGCATGTGCCTTGCGCCCGTGTTTGTACTGGCGCTGCTGCTGCACGCCTGTGCAATGGCGCCCAGTGCGCGCGCGCAAAGCTGCCCCGCAATGTGCACGGCCGCCGACGACCTCGAGCTGCCCGGCGCGTTTTGCCCAACTAACCCCACCGCTGTGCGCCCCGGCTCCATTTGTGCACTGCTTGCTGCACTCACTGCGCGCGTGACCGCGCTCGAGGCTGCTGCCACTGCGCCGTCGCCGCCGCCGCAAGTCGCGCAGACCACTACCACCGAGCTGGCCGCGCTGGGGGCGCGCCTTGCGTCCGCCGAGGCCGTCAACGCCGCGCAGAACGCGAGCCTTGCCGCATCAACCCTGCCGCGCGGCACCGTGCTGCTCTTTACGGCCCTGTACGCGTCCGCGTCCTGCCCGCCAGGCTACGCCACAAGTCCCGAGCTCAACGAGCGCTACCTCGCCGCCACCAGCGACGGCACCAAGCGCGGCACGCGTCCCGGTGGTGCAGGGGTGATTGACTTGGCAACGCACGTGCCAGCAGTTGATGCAATTGCGTGGGATACTGCATCATCCAGTGCTGTACCAGCGCCGCCACTTAACTCGCCACAACGAACCAGTGGGACATCAGTTTCATCACTGTTGACAAAAACGCATAATCAGAGAACGCTCGCACCGTTTTTCTACGCGCTCGCATGCGTTAAGCAGTAAACGTGGCTGAATTTGCATCAGCTGGCTCAAGCTCAATAAAGCTGTGTCGAAAAGATCCATCGTCAGCCGCGTGCATGGGCATTTTGCGAAACAAGACCGCGACGCCTACAAGAAAACTCATCAGCACGCCGAGAGGTGCCAAAAAGTCGGCGCGCAGGTTGTTTCTGCGCTGTTGAACGTTCTTAAAATAGTATTCATCGGCTTGCAGCAGGTATGCTGCGCACGCCTCCATAAAAGTAGATGTGGTGGATCCTGGGCACGTCCAGCTAATATCCGCAATCGCGCTAGTAACGCGCCATTGACTGTCCGTTGTTCGCAATGGCGGCTGCTTCAACTCAAAACTAAACCGCGCGCCGTCGTCAAGCACGTTCAAGTCGGCTCTTAATTGCAGCGCGACGACACGCGCAAATAGGTTGAGAAAGTTGATAGAAGGTAATAGCTTAATACCTTCACCGCTAAGTAGCTCTGCATACCATGTCTTTTGAACTTGAACTATTTGTGGAATAACATCTTGGAATGATGCGACGATGACGCCATTGTCGACAACGCCGTCCGAGCATATGGTAAGCGTCATGATGTCGCCGAGCGCGTAGTAGGCGCGCGGGCGCGAGGCGAGCGCGGCGCACGCGGGCACGGGCGAGTCGGCGTAGAGGTAAGTCACGTTGCAGCCCGCGAGCGCGGTGCAGTTGAAGGCGAGGTCGTACGCGCTGCCGCGCGACAGGTATTGCAGGCTGGCGACCTCGATCTCCGTTCCGTACAGGTAGCCAAAGTACGAGGTAAAGCTGGCCATGATCAGCGCAACGATAATTGTGACCGCGGCACCGAGCGGCGTGCCCTGGTGCTTGAAGACCGGCGGCCGGGGCAGCAGGTCAAGTCGGTCGCAGACTTGCTCGAACGGCGTGCGTGCGGGCATGGGCACTGTGCTAGGGGCCGCGGCAAGTGCGGTGTTGACGCACACCGTGCTTGCGCTCGAGCGCGCAAGAGTCGCGCTTGATGCGTACGATGCGTGCGGCCTGCTTGGCATGCTTGGCATGCTTGACATGCTCAAAGACGTGGACATGTCAAGCCGTGTACTTCCGCGCTCGCGTGCAAATGCAGGCGCAAGCACAGGTACATGTCCCTCTTCTGTTTTTGTATTTCTTCGCGCAACTCGTGTGCGACTTGCACTGGTGCGCGGTGGCGGCAGCGGTGCTGGCAGCGATGTCGTGCCAGCGCCTGGCTTTGCATACAGTGCAGAGCGCGTATGCGCACGTGCTATAGTGCGTGTTGATTGCGACTTTACCGCTGTCGTGCTAGGCCGCGCAAGTGCGGCTGCAATGGCACCGGGAGGCTGCGTCGCACTGTGACGCACGGGAGCAATGCGTGACATGCGAGTGTCGTATGTAACGTTACATACGTGCCTCTGCACGGCGCATAGCGGCAAGACCTGCCGCGCTCAAGCTGCGTGCACTTTGCAAGATTTGCTGCGCACGCTGCTCGATCGCTGCGGCGGCCGTCTCTGCCCTGGCATCGGCATCGGCACCAGCCGAGGCACCAGCCGAGGCGCCAGCCGAGGCGCCAGCCGAGGCCGCGCGTGCTTGTGCATAAGCAAACTCTGGCGCACGCGCGGCGTACTGCGCGTCTGCACGTGCTTGCGCAAGGGCGGCACGTGCAAAATACGGGTTGCCCGTGGCCATGCCCGTGCTCGCGTGCGCGTGCGCATCAGCGGACATGTTCTCTTGCTTGTCTGCCGCCGCCGCCGCCGCTTGTGCGCCCGGGCGCATGTGCTTTGCTTGGCACCATACGCATACGTCACCGAAGCAGCGCGGGCCGCTGCACATGAGCGCGCTGCACAGCCTGCACGCGCGCGCGCGGCTTGCCTCGCTTACCTCGCAAAAGCACGAGCCACACTTGAACTTGGTGCAGTTGCAATATGCGCGGCCACAGTCCGGGCACGGCGCGCGCTCGGGCACAAGCGCGGCTGCAAACTCGGACTGCACGGTCTTGGCTTTTTTGTCGCGCTTTTCGGCAGCGGCAATGCACACGCTGCACCACACGCCGAGCAAGTGGCGCGCACATGCGTAGCGCTCGCAGTTTGTGCAGCGCTGCGCGTGCGCACGGCACAGCACGGCGCCGCACACAAACGCGGCAGGACTGCGCATGGCGCGGCTTGCGCGTTCGCTGGCCAAGTCCGCCACGCAGCCACTTGCGTGTTTGTCGCGCAGACAGCGCATGCACACACCGTTCGTGCAATTGTCGACCGTGCAACGCCCAAACGACGTGCGCAACTTGCGCGCACACATTGAGCAGCGCCCGCGCCGCACATCCGTAGCCAATCCAACGTCACGCGCAGGTGCTGACGCATCGCGCCAACCTTGCAGCTCGTCACTGTCCGCGTCGCTTTCCGATCGCACACGGACGCGGCTTGCCCAGTCGTCCTCGTCGTCGTCGCTGTCGCCGCCGCCGCCGCCGCTGTCGCTATAGCATGATTGATTGGCGCGCTTGTCGCTAAAGCGCACGGACGCGCCAGGGTAGTAGGCGCCCGCGTGTGCGCGCGCCATGCGCCAAGTCGAGTGGTGCTGGCAATTCGCCCCGCCCGGCACATTGCGCTCGTCCTGCATAATCATTTAAATTAATAGGTAAAATCGCAAAACGCACGCGAACACGTGCATATACACATGTCGCGTGGTGCATGTGCATTATAAATGTAATATTTTTGATTTATTCCTGGATGCCCGCGCTGTGCACCACTTGACTTGACTTGACTTGACTTGACTTGACCCGGTCCATGGCGCAACGTCAAGCGCCTGCCAAGCCCTGCTGCCCGTTTAAGCTGTTTAACATACCAAGACCACCACTAGGGGGGAAAGTTGACACGATAATTGTCAAGTTACGCTTCCGCAAGATGTCGCTTGCTGGCGAGCACAGGCATCCTGACAAAGGCGGCAATGCCGAGAAGTTCGCCGAGCTGCGCTCGGCGTACGAAACGTTGCTTTCCTATGTCACCCCTAACGAGGCGCCTGAGCAGGCGCCCGAGTGGACGCACGAGCACGTGTTTGGCAAGCGCAAGCGCGGGGATGGCGGCGACAGCAATGATGAAGATGAAGACGAACGCGAGCGCGCACGCACCCATTCCAAGCGACGCGGGCCGCTGTATTCCGCCATGGCCGCAGTGTTCGACTCGTTCTACGGTTCGCGAGGGGACGCACACACAGGCAGAGGCGGTCGTGGTCGCGGGCGAGGGCGCAGCAGCTCACGCAGTGTGTTTGACTAGGTTACCCAGTCAGCTTACCGTGCACAGCGGTAGTAGGCCAGGCACGTGCAAGTCGCGCAGTAACAGAGTCAATGCAGCCGTCGCGGTGCGCCCAGCTCGAGTCCACGTCCACGGTAGCGCCGCGCGGACTCACGGTTGCCGTGCCGCGCGCGCTGATCTGCCCGTCACTTGCATGGCGCGCAAGAACGGTGTACACGCCCGACGGCCACTCGGCGTTTGCGTCCAGCGCGTCGATCGCAGCCCATGCAACGCCTGGCATGTGCACGCTTGCGTCGCGCAGACTCATGCTTGCAAACGCGGGCGGACCTAGCGCAGGTGCCGAGGCGTTCAGCACAATGTCGCCCTCGAGCTCAAGCCCCGGCAGCTCGGCTAGCAACCGTGCAACGACCGAGTCGGGGCTGGCGGCGGCGTACGCGTGCGCCAGCGCCAGCACGGCGGCCGCGTTTTCAAACATAAGAGCGCGGTAGCCGACTGTTGGTATGTAGGCGGCTGCAATCCAAGGTTGCACGTCGCTGTCAGCGCCGCTGAGCACGTCAAGCGATCCTACGACGCTGCATGCGCGCTCAATATCGCTGATCATGTCGGCCGAGGCAAACTCACAGACGAGCGCGGGTGCGCGGTCACCTGTTGCGACAATCTCGCGCACGCCAGCGTCGACGTACACGTCATTTGTTCGCGCAGCCAATAAGCGCTCGCCTTGACCCTGATCTTCCACACTGACTGTATATGCAAAACGTGCGCGTGCTGCGCCCGTGCGGCCTGTGAATTGCCCAGTTCCGGCCAGCGTGCGCAAATTCCACGACGCGTCAAGGCCAAGCTCGGCAACGTCAAAGCTCAGCTCGGCCGCGTCGAGCGCGAGCGCGCGCCATGTCAGACCGCGCACGCTTGCACGCACCTCGCTGCCTTGGCCAGACAGCTGCAGCGAGCGCCACGCGCAGTCCGGGCAGAGCGCGCCCGCACCGTCCGCGCGTGGCGGCGTGAGTGTGCCAGCAAGCGAGCGCAGCGCGCGCTCGGCTGGCACAAGCGTGGCGTCAAGCGTACCCCACGCTGGGCTGTCAGCGCGCACGGTCCACAGTGCATTTGCGGCCGCGCGCGCACGCAGCCAGCCAAGCAGTGGCTCGGCCGTTGACGGCATGCCTGCCGCACTGACGTGCACGCGCGCGCCGCCGACTTCAATATCGAGCGCGGGCACGTCGTCCGCATGCGTAGCGGGCACAAAGCGCAGCGTGCCCGCGACACTGTTGAAAGCGCCGCGGCACTCGAGCGGCGCACCTGCAGACGTACACGCCGCGCTTGCATTGGTACCGTACGCCGCGCCAGTCAACGTCAGTGCATGCGGCCAGTGCTGCGGCGTATCTAGCTGGCCAAGATCGCCAGACAGTTCTAGCGCGTTTGCTGCATCAAGCGCCGCGCGAGCGGACACGATGCGCACGCGCCGGTGCGCGTCGAGCGAGGCGCTGAACCGTCCTGTTGCAACATGGACACGCGGCGCAGCCAATGCTGTAATGGTGGCATAGATTGTAACGTGCGCCGGGTCTGCGTCAAGCAGCTCGTACGGCACGGGAAGCAGCGTTGCCGTGCGCCAGGGCGTGTACGCAAAGGCGCTTCCGCTAAGCCGATGCGCGCCAACAGTTACAGTCCAGTCCGCGCGTGTCTCGACTGCGGCACTTGCTGCGCGCCCGCTGCTCACAACTTGCACATAGTCGCCGGAAACAGACGTTTCGTCGGCGGGATACGCGCGCAAGCGCACGTTCCAGTCACGTAGCGCCGTCAAATTGCCAAACATCGCCAGCTCGGTGTGTGCCGATGGCGCGGTAAGTTGGCGTGCGTGTACGGCTGACTCGGAGACGAGGCGCACGCGCGCGACGCTCAGCAGGTGCACGGTTACGGCCGCGTCAAGCTCGAGCCACGGCGGCGTTGGCTGTGTTGCTGCGGCGCCAGGTGCTACGCGCTCGGGCGAGGCATCGCCGGCGGGCGCAGGCGCGGGCGCGGGCCGCAGCCAGGTCTCGGATACCAGCACCGTATCCGCGGACAGCTCGTCCGCAACAAGGCCGCGCCCAATTAAATACGCAGAAGGCCGCAGATCGACGCGCGCGCTTGTGACGTACGCAAGCGGGCTGCCGTCGCGCGTGCGAACGAAAACGTCGTGCACGGTGAACGCAAGCGGGTACAAGCCCGTAATGTGCCCGTATGTAACGCGCGAGGCGTGATCAACGTCGCACGAGACGCCATCGATCACGCGGCAGTTGATTGCGCGCTGCGCGGCCGGCGACTGTAGCGCTAACAGCACCAGCAACGAGAACGCTATGAACAGCACAAACAGCGCGGCACAGCACGTAAAAGCACAGTCAATGGTGCGCACATGACGCATTGGGTGCCCTGTGCGGCTACTGGCGTTGTGCATAGTGCGTGGATGAGTGCACGTACGCGCGTGCCGCCTTATGCGATGCCTCCAAGCCACGTCAGGACTTGCCGCGGCTCGCGCCACGGCTAGCTTTACAGCGAAAGCAGCACGCCAAGCGCGTTGCTATCTTACGACTCGTATTTCTAAAAATGCGGAAACTGTGAATATATATATATATATATATATATATATATACGCATGTATTACACTTGTATTAGCTAGCAAACCGAGCTAAAGCTGTCCACCCCTGCGCAGTGCACACCTGACTTGTATCACGTGGTCATGAGTACCGGAGCACTTCGCGGCACGCGGCGCATGCGCCCAGACGAGCGTGACACGCTCACGTACAAGGATGGGATTTGGCGACCGGATTTAGAGGCGCACGTGCGCAATTTGGTGCGCGACGAGATGCTGCAGCAGCTTGCCGCGTCAGTGCCCGTGCTTGAGTGCCAGCCCGACGTGCCAGTCGGCGGCATTGCACCAGCTGGCGCGCCGCCACTAACGTCAACGCGCGTGCACCGCGCAACCACTCGCGAAATACGCAACCTGTGCTATTCAGAAATGTGTGCGGTGCGCGCGCGCCTTGACGAACTGGCACGTGCGCGCGGCGTGCCCGTGCTCCCGCCCAAGCCGGGCATGGTGCGCGCGTTGCCAAAATGCGTGGACCAGCTGGCACAGCATGTGCGCACATGTGCTCATATTGCATGTACCGGCGCCGCGCCCGAACCGCTGGCACCGCGCACGCGCAACAACACGGTTGCGGTGCTTGCTGACGCTTTGGCCGTGCTTGAGAGCCACGCGCCGCTTGTAACTGAGCCAAAGCCGCGACTTGCGCGCACAGGCGCCATGCGCTGCTACATGCTTGCGCTGCGCATGCTCGGCGTCATAGACACCATGCCTGTCATGCATGCCAAGCGCCCGCGCGACGCTGACAACAGCGACGATTGCGACGGCGCAGAAAATACACGTCCAGCCAAACGCCCGGCGCACTTGGCAAGCGTGGCGGGTGAAGCGTAAAACGCGCTCCCGCAATGCAAGTTGATCGGCGCGTCAAAATGATCTTGTTACAAGTGCTTGCGTGCGTGCGTGCGCGCGTGCGTGCGCGCGTGCGTCGGCTGTAGCCATGGTGCGTGGGCGCCATATAGCGCAAGTGGCGCCACTGCCGCACCTTATTCCTGCATGATGATGTCGCAGCTGCCGTTGCTGCACGAAGGCCGCACATTGACCGCGCTGCTGCTGCTGGTGCTGCTGGTGCCGCTTGCCACGAGTGCGCACGGCGCAGTGCGTCTTGACCGCCTAGCATTGGGGCCCGATGCGCCGCAGAACATTCACGTGACAAACACGGACATTGGCGCCATTGTGCGCGTGCATGCCGTCTTGCACCACCACGGCACACACGCGTCTGTCCTTGCCGCCGGCTACGTCGATGCGGGCGCGTCGCGGGCGCTGCCGCTTGATGCCGAGCTGCTGCTCGTTACCGGGTGCAATTTGATCTCGGTCATTGACGAGGCAGCGGGCATACGCGAGCTTGTGCGCGTGTGCCGTCTGCCGTCTGGCCGGCTCGTGTCGCAGGCAACGCTCACTTGTGCTGCGCACGAGTGGGCTGACAATGCGCACTTGTGCGCAGCGCGCCTGGCCGACGAGTGTGCGGCCGTGTGCTGTGCGTGCGAGGCTGCCACGCCGCGCCCAACGTGTTGCCTCGCGCAACGCAATGTCACACAATCGTTCGAGTGGCGCGACGCGCTGGCAGTTAGCGCGTACAACAACACGGACGGTGCAACGGACTGGTCGTATGCGCCGTGGTCCGAGACACAGCCGGCAGACGACGGACTCCCCGACCGCGGGCGCATTACCGTCGCAATTGGCGGCCCAGGCATGCGCCTGTCATGTGCGCCGCAGCCTGCGGCACCGCTAAGCACGAACGTTGGCTGCCTCTTCGGCTTGGGCATGGGCGTTGCTCGCGCTATTTACACGCCGCCGTGTCTTGATGGCCGCACGCTAACGCTTGCGCTTATGTATGCGGGCGAGAATGCAACGTTGCGTGTTACTGGAGCAAGTGGCGCGCTTGTGCCGGGCTGCCCAAATGTCACGCTGGCGCTGCCATCAAGTCTTGGACCGCGTGCAATTGCGCTGAACGTCACTGCGTGCGCAGACGGCCTGTTGCTGGCGTTGCACGTGCCTGTCGCCCCGTGCGACACGCGCGCGCACGTCGCCCTGTACACCATCAGCGTCACGGGAGCCTGTGCACCGCGCGAAATCCCCGTTGCCTTGCCAATTGACGCGTGCGGCGTGTGCGGCGGCAACACGACGCAGGTTTCCGCGTGTACGATAGGTACGTATTTGCTATTTTTGCGTGCCCACGCTTGCGCCGCCCACCACGGTCGCATGCGCGTGGCACGCATAATGCCCCGCGCTCCTGCTTGTGTGCACGTACCATGGAAGAGTTGCGCACGCTGCTCAAAAGCCTGCGAGGTAAGCTTGCACGCGCGGATGCCATTACGACTCTGAGCAGCGCTGCATCCGCGACGCCCGCGGCAGTTGCTCTGGCCGCAGGGGCTGTAGACGACATGCAGCACGCACCGCACGGCACATACACGCGCGAAGAACAGCGCACGCTTGCACGCATCATGACTGCAGTACTTGCGGTGCGTGCAAGTCGCGCAGTGTCGAGACGCGAGCCAAAGTTGCGGCTAAAACCGCAGCCGGAACAAATGACCCCTGTCTCGCCTGCGCAAGCTGCCGCAACGTCGCCACGCCTTGATGCTGCCGCAGAGCCTGCTGCCGCAGAGCCTGCTACTGCAGAGCCTGCTGCGGCGACGTCTCTGTTTCCCAGCGCTGCCGATTCAAGCTTGCGCGCAGCAAGGGTGCGCAGGCTTGGCGACGACCTTGATGCACTGCTGCGAGACGCGGAGAGCGATCTCGAGAAAACAGTACCCGATTTGCCAGACGTACGCGCCGCTACCGGCGCGGCCAACTTGCGTGCCGCCATGTCAGCCTTGCGACGTGCAATTGAATATCGCGGCGGCGGGCGGCGTTTTCCGCTTGTTCTTGTTCGCAATCTGGCCGAACAAGTGCGCAGTCTGACGCCAACATCTGCCTATATTCCGCCTGACGAGCGTGCGGCGTACGCGGCGTACGCTGCCGTGCTTACGCCCCTAGCCACCGAGCTCGAGTCCATCTATAACGCGCTGTCAACCGTCTAGTAAACACCCACCTACGCACGCAATCACGCTCATGCCAACGACGGTATGCTGGACAATTAAACCTATTTATGCGAGTTGTAAGATTATTGGCGCGCGCGCGCGCGCGCGCGCGCGCGCAGGCGGCACGGCGCAGCACGACTCGAGCGCTCCATGCGCCAATGCACTGCACTTGCGCTCATGGACGACGCTTGTGTGGCGCGCAGTTTGTGCAAAAGCGCAAGCGCGTCTTCAGATGACGAATCTGGCGATGGCTTAACTGCCCGCGCAGCAGCGTTAGACGCAAGCGGGAGCTGCAGCCCGGGTACAAGCCCGAGCCGCGAATGGGAAATTGACGAGCCGCACGACGCAGGGGCTGTTGTTGCGTACGCGCTGGCAGATGGCACAGTGCAGCACGCCAGCGCCTACGGTGTTGCACTTGCGCTAAACGTACTGGGCGCACTGGGCGGTCCACCGAGTGCCGCGCACGAGCTGGCCCGCGGCAAGCTAGTGCACGTGCCGCACGCGCGCTACCCCGCACCGGGCGCGTGCGCCGCCTTGGCGTGTCTTGCGCGCCTGTGCGTGTGCGCACTGATTGCACTGGCTGGTGACCCGACTCCCGATGCTGCCCGCTATCTTGACGCTGTCGATGAGGCGCCCAACGTGATTACAGTTTGCGCCGTAATCGTTGGCGCGCCGGAAACGCCCGGAGACCCCGAGCCGGGCAAGTACATACTGGCGCTTGAACGCGCGCTTGCACTGTTCCTTATACACCGACACGTAGGCTGGAACGCGCCGCAACGCGCTGCCATGACCGAGCCGCTTGCGCGTATTGCGCTTGTTTACACCGTTGACGCGCCGCCGTTGCCGTTGCGGGCACAATGCGTGAACGCGCCCGTGCATGCATATTTACACGCGGCTTTTGGGCGCGCTCTTGCTGGCGCGTGTGCGTGCGTGTGTGTGCGTGATGCGGGCAAGGTGCGGGGCAAATGCCTTGCGTGCCGCGCACTGGGCGCTGTGCGCGCGTACGATGCAACGGGCGCCGCCGAGTCTCGCGTGCTGGCTTGCAGCTTGTGCGGCGCATTGCGTTCGGCGCGCCGGCCAGCAGGCAGCTCAACACGACGTCATCGCACGGACGAACGCTCGCGTGCGCTTGCCCTTGTGCACCCGTACGCGCCGGCTAGCCGCGCTGCGGCAAGCGCGCACGCTGCTCAACCGCCACCAGCGGCAGTATTTAGTAATGCGGGCCACACGGCCGCGGGACGCGCCGAGGCTGCACATGCGACGGTTGCTGATGAGCACGCACTTGCGCTGCTGAGCGAGACGCTTGCAACGCTGCGCAAGCGAGTTTTGCGCACGGCGCCAGCCGAAGCGCGAGGTGCTCTTGCAGCCGTGCTGCCATCGCGTCTTGACGTGGCCTTGCTGTGCGCAGCGCTTGGCGCGCCGCGCTTGACACCGTCCGATTAACACTGCTGCCAGCGCGTGTGATGCACATAAGGCGGGCGTGCTGCACGTGCATAAAGCTTATGGGTGGTGCCCTGTCCTTTAGCAGCTACGCCTGCACGGCCGACACGCCGTCTGGCGCTGCCAGTGGCGCTGCCGGTAGCGCAGCCGGTGGCGCAGCCGGTGGCGCAGCAAGTGCGCGCGCAACAAGCACGGACATAGAGGCGCACGCCATGCTTCTGCCTGTACCCGCCACACCGCTGCCATTGACGCACACACCAGGCGCAGGTCTAGCGGGTGCGCATGCAAGTGCGCACGTGAGCGTGCACTCGAGCGTTCTAGTGCTGCTTGGGCCAACGCCAGCGCGGGGTGAGCATTGCTGGCCGCCGGGCGTCACGCCCGATGGCGACGAACCATCGGTCCTGCGCTTTTACACGTGTGACTACTTGCCGCCGCATGCCGAGCTGTATCTTGGCAAACAAAACCCTCGTCAATGCCCAAATGTACAACAAATTACAACGTGCGATACGACAGTACAGCGCACCACGCACGTTGCGCGCCTAAACGAGTACAAGAAGATGCCGTGTTTTGGCAACTCGTTTATTGCAAGCATACGACGCGCACGTGTGCCAACTAGCATACCCACGTTGCACGTGTTTGCCAACGTCACGGGCGCCGTTGATATTTACGTTGCAGCGCTTGCCCTGCCGGGCGGCAGCGCTGCCGTTGAACCTTGCCTCGTATGTGTTGAGGCTGACGCGTGCCCGGTGCAAGTGCGCGGCGCGGGACGTGCGCCGTCACGTTTGGTCGCCTGGTGTGCTGCGTTGTTTGGCGCAGACGCCACGCCGCCTGCGCCGCTTGAGACGCGTCATTATGCGCGTGTGCACGTACTGCCACACAGCGGACCGTGCATGACGTTTGAGCGTGCCGTGGCCGTGCCCACGCCTGTGCCTGCCGAGTTTGTGTACGCGTTGCAACTTTAGCGCGCACTTGTCTTGCGCACACACGCGCGCACGCGCGCACGCACATCATGTCCGCGCTTGCAATCGAGGGCATGTACACAATTGCGACAACTCTCACGATCGCGGTCGTGGACAGCTGGTCACGCGCCGAGCATGCCGCGTTTTACGCACTGCTTGCGCTGTACGGTGCGGTACTCGTGCTTGCGCCACGGCCAGCCGCGGGCTCGGCAGCCGCACGCATGTACGACCTGATCGGCTTGATTGTGACAACTGCGCTCTCGCTCGACGTGCTAGGCACGCTGCGGGCCCACATGGAGCTGCACTATGCGCCGACCGCGCGTCTGCTCTTGCTACTGCTTGTTGTTGCGGCTGCGCCAGCAATCGCAGGGGCCGCCGAACACTTGCTGCGCGCCGAGTCGGTCGTCTTTGCAGTCGCGCTTGTTTTTGCGGACGCCGCGTACGCGCTTGTTGTGCCGCCAGGCACGCGCCCCGACGGGCCTGCGCTTTCCGCTGCTGGCGTGGCCACGCTTGTCGTGCTTGCACTTGGCGTACGCCAAGTGCAGATTGCGCGCGAGCACGCGACGGTGTACGTTGTGCGCACGTTCGAGCTTGTTGAACGCATTGCCGCGCGCCTCATTGCGCTTGTACTGGCCGCGCTAATTGCCGACGCCATGCCTGGCACGCGCACTCCCGACGTGTTGCTTGCCGCGGCAATTGCGGCCGTGCTTGTGGTCGTGCTACCTGACCGCGGCCCGCTTGCAGCGCCGTGCAACACGCTCATTGTAAGCTCGACCTTGCTGGCCGTGTCAACGTTTGTGCGTGACACACGGCCCGCTAGCGTTGCCGTGCCCGCACTCGCAATCTGGACGTGCGCCTCGCTTGCGCACGCGTACGCCATGCGTCTAGCCGCGCGCCACGCGGCTCCCGCACACGCGCTTGTCGCCCTGGCCGCGCTTGCTTCGCTTGCGTGCACTGCGTCAGCCTTTGCGCTTACCACGCTGATTGTCAGGCCGCTCACGCGCGATCCTCGCCCTACATCGGCCGAGCGCGCGCTTGTCTACGCCGCTGTCTTTGTCACCGCCGCCGCGTTCTACTGGTACACGCACTGAGCGCGGTCGGCCTCTGCAGCCGTAAATATCATAAATGCTGAATAATTGTAATAATTACACAGTTTGAACATTTTTCAGGGCACCGCGGGGCGAATTTTGTTCACCATTGTTTTGCTATTTTGTGAGGTTAAAATATTTGTTTTTCGTGTTTTTACTATATTATACCTATTTGTCTAAACGGCTAAATAATGTTATAAATCGATTCTATTCAAACATATGTGAATTAAATTACTTAACCAAGCGACATGCCACGGTGGCCTGTACAAAGTAAACGATTACATGAAATTACATTAATACGCTATTACTCTTTGTATTTTACGTAATTACATTTTTATTATGGTTGCGCACAGTGTGTGTGTGTGTACGCACAAGTCAATAATATGGAAAACCTTAATAATTGAAATAATTCAAACAAATGAACATTTTACAGGGCCCCGCGGGGCGAATTTTGTTCACTATTGTTTTGCTATTTTGTGGGGTTAAAATATTTGTTTTTTGTGTTTTTTGCGTATTATACCTATTTGTTTAAACGGCTAAATAATTTTATAAATTGAGTCTATTCAAACATATGTGAATTAAATTACTTAACCATGCAACATGCCGCGGTGGCCTGTACAAAGTAAGTGATATTATGAAATTACATTAATACGCTATTTTGTGCGCATTTACGCATGTTTTTGCGAGTGTTGTTGCGCAGCTAGTCCGAGTCGCTGGCGCTTTCCGACTCGGCGTCAGGGTCGGGCTCGGTCTCGTATGAAAGCTCGGACCCGTCCGACGCATCGCCATCCAAACACACGTCCGACGCTATCGAGTACTCGGACTCGTCGTTGTCGCTCTGTTCCTCGGCGGCATCGTCCTCGCGCGTCACAATGCACAGCCCGTCAAGCACACGGCAAACATCGTCAGACAGTAGCACGGGCGGAGGTGCAGCTAGCGGACGTGTAAAGTCAAGCGGCATTTCTGCAGGCAAGGCGTCAGCACGCGCGCGGCGCTCAAGATAAGCAAGCATGTCATTGCTGTTCAGGCCAATAAGTGCACGCGCGCTTGACGGCAGCAGCTGGCGGAACAGAGGCGCCGGCGCGCGCGAAACAATGATCAGCACGTCGGGCCAGCTGTCAAGCACACGCTGCAGACGCAAGGCTTCGTTTGGCTCAATGTCTTCCAGAACCACGGGTTCAACGGGGCGTACAATGCCGTCAGGGCCCGGCGCATCCGGATAGATCAGTACAAGCGTACGCGGGCCGACGAGCGTGACATCAAGACCCGCCGCCAGATCGCGCACGCTGTCGTCGCCGTTGCTGTTGTCGTCGTCGTCGTCGTCGTCGTCGTCGT
Source organism: Burkholderiales bacterium (assembly GCA_031374415.1). Taxonomy (GTDB): domain Bacteria; phylum Pseudomonadota; class Gammaproteobacteria; order Burkholderiales; family Burkholderiaceae_C; genus CANHBY01. The sequence goes on along the minus strand of JANMGB010000150.1, from coordinate 6,557 downwards.
CGTCGTCGTCATCGTCACCGACTTCGTGATCGTGAAACACGGCTACGAGACCGCCTTCAGCAGCAAGGCGCACTTGCAGCAGGCGCGACACGCGCGGCGTGTCGGGGATGCTGACAAGTATGCGCAGATCTGGCAGTACAAACATGCGCATTTCAAGCTGCGCCACAGTCGGATAGAGCACAAGCGTAGTACCGTCGACGACGTGGACGCCATTGCTGCCCGGCACGTTCTGCAAAGCAGTGCGCAGCGCAGTCGCAAGCTTGGTCATGCGTGCCGTTGCGTTCAACGCGCGATAATATGCATGCGCCGGTGCCAGCAAGTCATCGGCCTCTTGCACGATCTGCGCCTCGGTTGGCGCGGGCACGTTGCGGCCGCGTCCTTTTGCGCGAGCATATTTGACGCGCAGCGCCTCGATTTTTGTCTCGCGCTGTGCGTTCAGCTCGGTTTCTTGCGTGCGTGTAACGCTGCACATGTCCGCTGTAGCGTGCAACGTAAACGTGGCCGTCGGCAAGCCAAAGAGCGGCGCGGGCGCACCGTCTGGCACGCGGTGCAAATGCACAAGCAGGAACGACTCGCCCGCAGACACGCTGTAAACTGTGCGCACGGACGACAGCGGCAGTACGCATTCATCCGGCCTCGGCGCGACGCCCGCCCCGGCCATGGCTCCGGACCAGGCCCCGGGCGCAAGCGCAACACGCAGCGCGCCGTCCACAAGTGCCACGCGCACAAGCGGCAGCTCGTGCGTACACGCTGCCCGGCACCCACACAAGCGCGGGAACATGCGCAACACTGTCGACGTAATAGGATCAACGGCCGCGCCATCCGCGCTTGACGCCGCACTTGGCGCCACGCTTGGCGCCGCACTTGGCGCGGGTGACGCGCGCTTGGACGGGGGCGCATCGTCTGCCGCGTCGCCGCCGCTGCGCGCGCGCTTATGCCCCGCGCCAGACGCACCCTCGGGCGCGCCAAAAGTTGCAGTGAACGCGGCCGCCAGCGCCATACGCAAGTCTGGTCAAGACAAGTATGGACGCGCCGGATCGTCTGGCGCGCTTGGCGCCACTCAGGTGCGTCCGTGCGGCGTTTGCGCGCGCGCGCGCGCGCCCGTAACCACGCGTGTGCGTCCTTGCGTACGTCCTCGCGTGCATGCTTACCACGCGCCTGTGTGTGTGTGCGCGCGCGCACAGTATCGAGTTACTACACGAAGACGCTCCTGGACCTGGACTGGCGCGCGCGCGCTATCGCGTGCATGCAATGTCAAGCACGCACGGTCACCCGCTTGCGTGCGTGCTTGCCGAACATCCCGACGTCACGCACGCCGCGCACGCCGTTGGCGCAACGTACGAAAGCCACACGGACGTAACCATCACCGTGCGTACAACACGCGCAAACGGCACGCGCACAACGCCCGCGCGCACACTGCTTGCCGCCCTTGTCGACCTTGAAGCACAGGCCGCGCATTTAACACAGCTTGTGCGCACTGCCGTCAACGGCGCTATCCACGCCGCTGAGTAAGACCTTTGACGTGCACGCACTCTAGCCTTTACCATATAAAACCTAATTTAAACCGTTTATCGCTTGTATTTCCCAAACGTGCAAGTGCGTTCTCGCCAAGAAAAAAAATATATATTTAAAAGCGCGCCTTTTGGGGGCGTTGTGTGTATTATAATTACCATTTAGATGTATTTAATGTTTGTTGTAATTGCGCGCGTGCATGTAGACGAGTGTTTGTTTACGTGTCTAGCTGCGCAAGAAAAACGGTAAGCATTGCGTTTTCCGGTGTGATCGCGCGCAGTTGCGCATGCGAATCTTCCGCATTAAGTGGCTCGCTGTAGCTCATGCTTGTTTGCACTCGCATGCGCATTGCACGGCCGAACAACTTGAGCGCCTTTTTGCCGTGCTCAAACACTTGTGCAGGTGTAAGCCCAAACAGCATTGCCGCATCAGTCGCATCAGTTGGCACGTACGAGGCCACGTACACGCCTTCCAGGGACTCGTAGCGCGCAAGCTGTATGGATGCTAACATGTACGTAAACCCGGGCGCCACGCTCGTGGGTGTCAAGTCGCCCAAACTACGCTGTTCTTTGCGCATAAAGCCGCGCACCACGGTTCGCGCTGGCAACCCATCGTCCAACTTGACAATGGCGTATGTGCCAGGCAAGGCCATTTCTTCAACTTGCGTCCGAGCCATGTTCCGCTCGGCTGTGTGACGCGCCATCTTGTCTGTTGCGTCGCGTGCTTCCTGTGCAAGCTCGCGCTCGCGCACAAGCCGCGCACGTGCCATTGCAGTGGTCTCGCCTGGTTCAAGACCGGGCCATGGACGCATGCTGCTTGGCGGGCGCACAGTGCTGGACGCCATCATGCTCACGCGTTCAGCGGCAAGGCGCGCTTCCATTGCTTGCTGCTCGACCAGTGTTGCGCTATGTGCATGCGCAGCAGCTGCTTGAGCAGCCCATGCCGCGTCCTGTGCTGCGACTTGCGCTTCTTGCGCTGTTGCGCGCGCCGCTGCTTGCCTCGTGGCATCTTGCTCTGCGTCCTGCTCTGCCTTGAGCAAAGCTTGCGCAAATCTTGCATCCTCGGCTGCTGCGATTGCGGCATCCGCCGCTTGCCTGGCCTCGGCGTTTGCTGCCTGGCTAACTATTGCAGCTGCAAACTCGGCCTCGAATGCCTGCACAAGCGCCAGTGCATTGGCTTCGGCTGCACGCTCGCGCATCTCGGCCAAGCGTGCCGCGCGTTCAGCGCGTGGATCAACGCGACGCAACGTAGCCAGTGGTTTCTTGCCGGCGCGTACTGATGCGCGTTTTGGCCCGGACGCGCGACTAAGCGACGGCTTGGTGACAATGCGTGTTTGCGAACGTGTTGCTACGCCAATGTCAAGTGCGCTAGGTGGCGCGCCAGCAGGCACGCTAGCATCGCTCGATGCCCCAGTGGACCACGACATGCAATCCAGACCTGGCTCTGTAGTCCAAGTCGGCGCAAGCGGCCGTATGCGTGCACCCGCACACTGCACTGCACTGCACTTTGCTATGGCCGCGCCACCTACGACTCTGCGCTCTGCGCCGCGTGCCGCCCCGCGCGCCACTCGGCGCGCCACTCGGCGCGCCAAGCGGCCTCGCAAGGACGACAGCAGCAACAGCGACGGAGGCGCAGGCGACGATGCGCCGCCTGCCAAGCGGCAACAGGGCGAGCGCGTTGCTGCTGCTGCTGCTGCTGCTGCTGCTGCTGCTGCTGCTGCTGCTGCCACTGCCACCAAGCAGCGTAAGCAGCAGCGCGACTCATCCATGGCATGCAAAGCGCTGCACAAAAAGGTTGGTGAGTCTATTTACGCCATTGGTGCGCGCGCCCACGCGGTTGTTCAAACGTCGACAGCCTGCTTAGAGTCAAAGGTGCTTTTGTACACCATAGGCCTCGGCGACACGGTTTGGTTGTCGGAGTCGCACAATGCCAAGTGCATTGCGCGTGAAGTCTCTGCACTTTTTACAAGTGCTGAGATTGTGGATGATGAGGATTTTATGGATAGCCTAGCATACATTCGCGTGGTCGCCAAAGGTGAAGACGGCACAATGGCCATCATTTCCATCGAGCATCGCGCGCGTCAAATCATGCATTGGGCGGATCAAATGAGCATGAACAACATTGCGGACATGGTCGTCGCCGATCATTTTCTTCCCGCTCCGCCTAGGCAGTGTTTTGCGCGGATTGACATGCTTGTGCGCAAGGCGCGACAGAAGCTGAGCACGTGCACGGATGACAAAGCTGATTGGCTGCAGTCACGCATTGATCGACTTGAGTGGCAACGCAAAGTGCCGTTTACTCTGGCGGCTGTCGTGCTAGCGTATGCGGCTGACGGGTACAGTGCGCTGATTCCGACAATGCTCGACTCGCTGATGAAGGAAGGCGAGGATTGCGGCCGATTTTCAGGCGCAGAGCTGGCAGCTCTGAAGTTTCTGCGCAGCAATTTCAGCAGGTATTGATAAATGCACCTTGCGCACCTATCTTGACACTTGACTTGCGCATGGCGAACGCGCCCCTGCAACACCAAGCTGCACACCCAAGCCACGCGCAGCGCCTTTACCAAGCACTATACAGCGCCATGCCAAGTGGCGCAGCTGGCGTGCTGCCGCTAGCGGCCGGCGTGCCGCTGCCCGTGCCAGGGCTGGTCAAGCCCAAGGCACAGCCCAAGGCGCAGCGCAAGGCGCAGCCCAAGGCGCGCAATGCAACACCCAAGGCGCGCGCAGCGCGAGTGCCCAAGCCGCGGGCACGCACGGGGCGCGCTCCAGCCGCACGTGCAGCGCAGGGCGCGGCGGCGACGTGCTGGGCCGCGTGGCCCGAGGAGCGCGACGGTGCGCTGAGCGTGCGCTGGGCCCCGTTTGCGGACGGCGAGGCGCTGGGCGCGCTGGTGTGTCGTGTGCGTGGCCTCGCGGCAGGGCGTGTTGCGCTACGCACAGTCGGCACAGACGTGGCGTGGACGTGGCGTGTGGGTGACGCGCTGCCTGCCGAGCTGGCACCCGGGGCCGTGGTCGCGCTGGCCTAGTAACACGCAAGTCTCACATGGGGAACCTGTGTATGTCCATGTGCTGTGGCCGCCGGCGGCGCTATACGCGCGTGCCGCCACGGGAGACTGGCGAAGTGGCCCTGCTCGGCGCGGAAGCTGGCGAGGACGAGTACACAAGCTACAGCGATGGCGTGCCAGCAGGCAACCAGGATGATTTTGAGCACAAGATTGAGCACGAGCCTGCGCTAGCGTACGATGATCCCGGCTACGAGTTGCACGCGCAAATGCACGCAAACAGGCACGCTACGCTGGACGATCCCGGCTCCACCCCAGCACTTGCGTCCGCCAGCGTTGCACCGGGCGCAGACGACGAAATGACTGACACGCAGCGTCGCGCGTTGGAGCGCATGCGAGGTGCGCGCAAGCCAGCCAAAGAAAAAAACAGGCAAGACTAGACATGCAAGCGTTACGCAAGCGTGATTAATCTGTAAAACAATCAAAGCCTGGTTATTTATACATGTTTCTTTCACGTGCTCGTATTTGCGTCCTTTTCCAAGGCGAGCGCGAAATAGTGGGGCGCGCACACCTTACTTGCGTGCGGTCAAAGATGGCTAGCAACAACGCACTAGGTGACATAGAAGCACGCGCTCTGGCGGATGCGCGATTGTTTGAGCGCGCTGTCGCGTGCGTGGTTCGCGGCGACTTTGATGCGTTTGCAATCTGCTGGGTGCAAATTGTAGAGCCGCGCTCTGCCGAGGCACGCCTGCGTGCAAATCATGATTTGCTGGGGCGCTGCTGCATGCATGGCGTGTCAGTCGATACTGTGCACGTGCTGGTTAGCAAGCATGGCGTGTGCACAAGCCCCGCCGCCACGCTTAGCGCGCCTGTCATTGTCAACGGTAACACCGTTGTGCACGCGGCTGCATGTCACGGACGCGCGGATCTGCTACGCTACTTTGTGGAGCAGCTGCACATTGCCCCGGACGCGACGAATGTATACGGTGTAACTCCTCTTATGACGGCAGTGCGGCACAACCATCTTGACGCGGTGCGTTACCTGATTGAGGACGCACGTGTTGAAATGCGTGGCTGTTCTCGCAGCCTCGCGCTGCTCAACGCATGCGCTTACCAAGTACACGTGATTGTGGCGTATTTGACCGCGGTTGGCGCGGGCAGAGAAATGGGCTTGTCATCCGAACGTGGCTTGTTTATAGCGCAAGCGCTTGTCAACCAAACAACGATCAGTGTCATGCGACTTGATTTGCATAAGAATTCATTTCGCGACAACGTTGCACTGGCATTGGCGGAATGTCTGCCGCGCACGCGCTTGCGCGAACTGTACCTGAGTAGCAACCTCATAGGATCAGCAGGTGTTTTTGCTCTGTTGTGCACCGCAGCCGATCCCAACAGCCCGCTGCACGTTCTTGATTTATCGTGTAATCCAGGGACTGTGAGAGGCTTTGCGCAAGCAACTTCACCCGCCGAGACCGGTGATTACATACTTACGTTTAGCAATTCAAGCTTGCGCGAGCTACGTCTGTTGGAGTGGGGCAATACGTCCACCCCTGCGGGGTTTTCCCTTGCAAATCTTATGCGGCAGCTGTTGCAAGCCTTGCGCGGCAGCGCGATTACGCATCTTCAACTGAGTGAGAGGCCGCTATTACAACTGCACGCGAGTGACGCGCTGTGCCCGGCGCTTGCGCAAACGCGTGTTTCAACATTGCCATTGCCATCGCCTTGCACCATAGCGCGCCTGTCATCGTGCGCGCATGCCATTTTGCAGTACAATGGGGCGCAGGCACTTGGCCACTGGTGCCACGAGCGCGCTGCCCTCTACCCGTTTGTCGTGCGCGAGTGTGCGCGCACGCTGCTGCTGCTGCTGCACCGCAACCGCACGTGCGCGCACGCTCGCACGCGCGCTGCGGCAGTGCGAGTCTCGCCGGTCGTGCTAGTTCACATCATGCGCTGGATCACGTGCGGCACGTACGGCTGGGCGTCTTGCGCAGCAACCGACAATGCCCACTCGGCGCGCTTGGCATGTCAAGTGTAAACGGCTACATTCGCG
>JANMGB010000146.1:0-1486 GCA_031374415.1 Burkholderiales bacterium | reverse complement strand
CCCAAGTTCGACAGCAGCGAGCCATTTTTCCGTGATTTTGGCGAGGTCGCTTCGTTGCAAATCAATGGCTTACGCCGATTTTGAACCTCAAATTGAAAAATGTTTGTAGTGGCACGTTACAGTTGAGGGGTAGTTGCATGCGTCGCGGTTTTCCGCTACCATGCCGCCCATGTTTGTCAAAGTCACCCAATCTGGCGGGCGCCGTTACGCTCAACTCGTGGAGTCGTTCCGCAACGAGCAGGGCAAGCCCCGTCAGCGCACCATCTGCACCCTCGGTCGGCTTGAGCCAGGCGGTGACGTCGACACCCTCATTGACTCGTTGAATCGCGCCCAAGGGCGCGATTCTCAACCCAGCGTCAACCCACTCGATGAGTTGCGTTTCATGGACTCGCGCAATGCGGGTGATGTCTGGGCCGTGGCTCAGCTTTGGCGCAGCCTGGGCCTGGACGACCTCGCTCACGCATGGCGTGGCTCGCGGGTCGAGCTCGACGTGCTGGCCTGCCTGCGCAGCATGGTCTTCAATCGCCTGTGTGACCCCAGCAGCAAACTCGGCGTGCTGCGTTGGTTGGACTCCGTGGCCTGGCCTGCTGACTTCGGCTTTGACGATGCCCCGCCCTCGCACCAACATCTGCTGCGCGCCATGGACGTGCTCGATGAACACAGCGCAGCTCTTGGCGAGCGCATGGCCGCGCTGATGCGCCCCCTGATTGACCAAGACCTCTCAGTCGTTTTTTATGACCTCACCACGGTGGAGATTGCCGGTGAGGCCGTGGTGGCCAACGATGTACGGCTCAAGGGCCGTAGCAAGTCGGGTCTGATTGAGCGCCAATTTATGCTCTCGCTGGTGCAAACCGCTGAGGGCCTGCCCATTGCACATGAGGTTCACCCGGGCAACACCGCCGAGGCCAAGACCTTGCTGCCCATGATCACCGGGCTGCTGGCGCGCTATCCGCTCAAGCGCGTGGTGCTGATCGCCGACCGCGGCCTACTGAATGTGAGCAACCTCGATCAGTTGGCTCAATTGCAGGAAACCTTGCGCGCACAAAAACGTGACATCACCCTGGAGTACATCTTGGCCGTGCCTGCGGCACGCTACGGTGACTTTGCTGACGCGCTGGGCACCCTGGCAGCAGTGCAGACCAAGGATCAAGCCTGGGTGGGCGAGACCACCTGGGCCGACCCGGATGATCCTGAGGCACCCACTCGACGTTTGGTGGTGGCGCATGACCCCCAAGCGGCGGCACGACGCACGCAACAACGCCAAGCCACCATTGACGAGCTGATCCAACAGGGGCAGCAATGGAGTAGCAAGCTCGACCAACAAGATGCCGGTCAACGGGGTCGTGGCAAGCCGCTGTCAGATTCAGGCGCCAAGGCGCGCTTCTATCACGCGGTCAGGGAGGCCAGCCTGGCCCATGTGCTCAAGGTGGACCTCAAGGCCGACGCCTTCACCTATAGCTTGGACGAAGACCGGCTGCGCTACCTG
>JANMGB010000145.1:0-1486 GCA_031374415.1 Burkholderiales bacterium | reverse complement strand
CCCAAGTTCGACAGCAGCGAGCCATTTTTCCGTGATTTTGGCGAGGTCTCTTCGTTGCAAATCAATGGCTTACGCCGATTTTGAACCTCAAATTGAAAAGTGTTTGTAGTGGCACGTTATAGTTGTGGGGTAGTTGCATGCGTCGCGTTTTTCCGCTACCATGCCGCCCATGTTTGTCAAAGTCACCCAATCTGGCGGACGCCGTTACGCTCAACTCGTTGAGTCGTTCCGCAACGAGCAGGGCAAGCCCCGTCAGCGCACCATCTGCACCCTCGGCAGGCTTGAGCCAGGCGGTGACGTCGACACCCTCATTGACTCCTTGAATCGCGCCCAGGGGCGCGATTCTCAAACCAGCGTCAACCCACTCGATGAGTTGCGTTTCATGGACTCGCGCAATGCGGGTGATGTCTGGGCCGTGTCTCAGCTTTGGCGCAGTCTGGGCCTGGACGACCTCGCCCACGCATGGCGTGGCTCGCGGGTCGAGCTCGACGTGCTGGCCTGCCTGCGCAGCATGGTCTTCAATCGCCTGTGTGATCCCAGCAGCAAACTCGGCGTGCTGCGTTGGTTGGACTCCGTGGCCTGGCCTGCCGACTTCGGCTTTGACGATGCCCCACCCTCGCACCAACATCTGCTGCGCGCCATGGACGTGCTCGACGAACACAGCGTAGCTCTTGGCGAACGCATGGCCGGGCTGATGCGCCCTCTGATCGACCAAGACCTCTCCGTCGTTTTTTGTGACCTCACCACGGTGGAGATTGCCGGTGAGGCTGTGGTGGCCAACGATGTACGTCTCAAGGGCCGCAGCAAGTCGGGTCTGATTGAGCGCCAATTCATGCTCTCTTTGGTGCAAACCGCTGAGGGCCTGCCCATTGCACATGAGGTTCACCCAGGCAACACTGCCGAGGCCAAGACCTTGCTGCCCATGATCACCGGGCTACTGGCACGCTATCCGCTCAAGCGCGTGGTGCTGATTGCCGACCGCGGCCTGTTGAATGTGAGCAACCTCGATCAGTTGGCTCAATTGCAGGAAACCTTGCGCGCACAAAAACGTGACATCACCCTGGAGTACATCTTGGCCGTGCCTGCGGCTCGCTATGGTGACTTTGCTGATGCGCTGGGCACCCTGGCAGCAGTGCAGACCAAGGGGCAAGCCTGGGTGGGCGAGACCACCTGGGCCGACCCGGATGATCCTGATGCACCCACTCGACGTTTGGTGGTGGCGCATGACCCCCAAGCGGCGGCACGACGCACGCAACAACGCCAAGCCACCATTGACGAGCTGATCAAACAGGGGCAGCAATGGAGTAGCAAGCTCGACCAACAAGATGCCGGCCAACGTGGCCGCGGCAAGCCGCTGTCAGATTCAGGCGCCAAGGCGCGCTTCTATCACGCGGTCAGGGAGGCCAGCCTGGCCCATGTGCTCAAGGTGGACCTCAAGGCCGACGCCTTCACCTATAGCTTGGACGAAGACCGGCTGCGCTACCTG
>JANMGB010000134.1:0-1117 GCA_031374415.1 Burkholderiales bacterium | reverse complement strand
AGCGCTCAGAAGTCCCGGCACGGGAGAGTGTTCGGCGGTCCCCATCGCTAAAGGCCGATGGTGGCTGTCGAAGGCAGCCAGTGCCAACGCTCAGGTGGGCTGCCTGTCCTTCGGCAGTCAGCGCACGGTGGGTGGCGGTGCAGGCAGGTGGTTCGCGAAGGCGCGTTCGTGATGGTGGCCGTGGCGAGTTGCCAGCGGTGAAACTGCGTAGTGTTTGTAGGCCGGCGCAATGGGTCAGCCGCAAATGCCTTGTGTTTGGTTAGCCTCATCGCTAAGACCTGCGGTGGTCTTGGAAGGCAGCCGGCGCCACCGCTCAGGCGGGCTGCCTGTCCGTCGGCAGTCAGCGCACGGTGGGTGGCGGCGCAGGCAGGCGGTTGGCGAAGGTTCGTTGGTGTTGGCGGCAATGGTGGCAGGCGTGAGGCGGTTGCGTGCCGTGGTTGTTTTGCTGGGCCAGCTGTGGCAAGGTTCGGGGCAGGTAAGGTAGGTGTGTGTTTGGGGGCCGCATGTTTGTCCTGTGGCCCAACCCGGCGCTCGAGCGGACCGACAACAGCGGCGCTTTTTGAGTGCTTCATCAACATAGGCGGCGCTGTTGTCGGCCGCTCAGCTACAACGTTGGGCATGTTTGAAAGACGAATAAGTCGGAAGCAGGAAGCCAAACAGTGCGAATGGGTTTGCATGCGCCCGGCGGCCGTCGAATTTAACGTTAGCGTCACCAGGAGAGATCCGTGTCCAGCGAAGATCCGCAGAGTACGTGGAGCGACTACCACCAACGAAAGAAAGCTGAGCGGATGGGCGAGGCGTCTCAGTTGTGGAAGATGATGGAACACGCCGGGGTCAATGACACGACCGTCTTTGCACTTGATTTCGTGCTCTTCGGCACGTCACAGCCCGATGCAGAGAGTCTGGCGAAGCAGCTCTCTGAAAACTACGAAGTGCAGGTTGCTCCCAGTGATGAACAAGGTTATTGGCTCGTGAAGGGTAAGCGTTCCGGCAACCCATCTTTCGCAACACCAGAGAAGCTGAGAACCTTGCGTCTGTGATGACAACAGACGAAGCGAGGTGAGCATGGATCGAGAGCGGATTGAGAGTTGCCTGGAACAGGTGAAGGCCTATCAGG
>JANMGB010000095.1:0-19888 GCA_031374415.1 Burkholderiales bacterium | reverse complement strand
AACCGCGCGCTAACCGCGGTGCGGAATTTGCGGCGCCACCCGCGCGCGCCCCGGCCGCGCCACCCCCGCGCGCTCGCGCGCTTCTGCGGGTTGGGGCGCTGCCGTGGCGCGCGCGTCGGCGTGTCACGACCGAACGTGCACTTGACACACCTCACTCCACCAGTAGGATGGAGATTGATATGAACGAATTGTTTGGCGATGACTGCCAGAACATTCTGCCGCCGCCGTCACGTGCCGCTACTGCCGATGCGTCGCCTGACGGTGACGACGTTGGCGAGGACGGTGAATCTTGTACGCGCAAGCGCAAGCGCAAATCTAAGACCAAGCGCCAGCACGCAGACGAAGCTGAGGAAGCGGAAGAGGCAGACGAGGCAAGCAGCGCCGAGAGCACCGAGCCGCGCGCCAAGCGCCCCAGGCGCGGACAGCCATCCAAGGCTTTTCTAAAGGCCGAGTCGGCCATACGCGAAAAGTACGGCGCAGGCAGTTTCATTAAGATGGGCCCCTCCGAGGGCCACGCGCTGGTGACAGGCGTACGCTACACACCCGGCGGCACAAATGCCCTTACGTTCAAGCACCTGTGCTACGTGCGCTTGCCCGCTGCTGAGGGCCATGTAATTGTCCCCGCCATTCATTTTGACACGCTCTTTGCGCGTGTGCCTGACTGGGCACTGCACGAGCTTGTTGACAGCCTGAGCACGGTGGCGCTAGCCAGACTGCGCGAGACTAACAACGAGAAAGTCATGCAATTTGAAAACATGTCGTACACGTGCGAACATCTGCCGCCCTCGGTCTGGGCTGCGCTGCCGCCTGCTCCGCCGCCACCAGCGCCCAAGTCGCGGCGCGAGAAGAAAGCGCCGGCGCTGCAGAGCAATGTGGGTAGCATGGCGTACGACGTGCACTTGCGCGCGCCACTGCCGTCTTCTCGGCCAGCCATGTACACGCTCGCTGCCGTCGCCGCGGCCGCAAAGGCTTGCGCCGAGGCACCCGTGCTACTGCCAACGCCTGCTGCGCTCGCGCCTGCTGCGCCCGCGCCTGCAGCGCCTGCACATGCGCCTACATGGCACCATCTGGCAGGCGCGCCACGCGCGTCGCGCTCGATTACGCCGGAACGGGCGCCAAGTGCCTTTGTGCCCGCCAGTGCGCCGCTGCGTCGTACCCTGGTTTCTAACCAAGTGCCCGCGCCTGCGCCCGCGCCCGCGCCCGCGCTTGCAATAAGTGCGCGTCCAGGCGTGGACATTAACGAGCGTGTCAGCAAGCAAGTACTGGCCAGCATCCTGGCGCTACTGCCGTCGTACGCGCTGCCAACGTCAAGCGTGGAAATTGAATAAAACGCGATCAGTACATGCATACTTTGCTGCTGTTGCATGCGCATCTTGTAAAAGTTAATAAAGTTCATGTTAGACGCTGTAACATTGAATAATATACAATGCGCGCATTGCGTCACATGCTGCGCGCTTGCGTTATTTTAATTGGTTTTTTCTTGCGCACAGGACTAATGACGCTACAGCAAGTCCATTTCAGGTGACCAAAAGATCGGAATGTGCATTGATTCCCAGTCAGCGCACGTAAACACGCCGCTTGCAGAGCTTGTCTTGCGCAGGCCCACGTCCACATCTAAGCCAAAAAGCGGCGCAAGTGCCACTGGCACGGGGGTTGACAATTCGGCATGCTGGGCAGCAAGCTTGCGAGGTCTCTTGCGCCTGCCGTCACTGGCGCTGCCACTGGCGCTGCTACTCGCGTCGCCATTGGCGCAGCGGCGCGGGCGCTTGAGAACGCGTAATCCAGACAGGGCAGGCGCTGCCGGGAGCAATGCCAGCGGCAATGCCGGCGGCAATGCCAGAGGCGATGCCGGCGGCGACGTGCGTGGCTCGTCGTCAGAGCACGTGGCACACGGAGAGTGTGTGCTTGCCTTTGACGGGCTACTTTTGCGGCGTTCGTAGTTGCTGTAGTTGCTGTTGCCGCCGGCGCTGCTGGCCCCATTGTTGCTACTGTCAGAACGTACGCGTGCCGGCTTGCGGCGTGTGCGCACAGGGCGTGTGGGCGCAGGCGAGCGCGCACGGCGAATGCGCGCCACTGGTGGCATTGAATTGAGCGCATAGGCCGATGGTATGAGTGCACCCGGCATTGCAAGTGCCAACACACGCGCAATGTCAACAGAGCGCGCGGCTGTGCCCGCCTTGCCCGGGTAATGTGGCGATGCCGTCGGCGTGTGTTGCGCCAGGTCAAGCGTTATGGCGGCCAATTTGCCCACGTCAGTGCGCACGGTTGCAACGTGGTCTGCGCGCACGCCAATTGCAAAAGCCAGCGCTAGCGTGTTTTCAAACACAATGTTTCGCATGACTTGCGAGCATGCGCTGTACAAGTAATGGTCACCGCGGCGTGGCACGTTGCGCAAGTGGCGCGCGACAGCGTGCGATGCGGCAATGGTCTTGTAGTTCACCGGCGGTGCGTTTGGCGCAGGCGGGACAAGGCCACTGGCGACAAGCATGGCGTTGATTGCGTGCCCCGTGTGCGCGGCAACGTGGCGATCCAACGAATGCGTATGGTTCCGCACGTCCATTGCCGGCATGTGAGCGCACGCGGCATGTGTGCACGCGGCCGTGCGCGCCCAAAGCATGCGCGGCTTTATCGGAGCAGCATATTTTGCGCACGCCTTGCATTTGTCAAAGCACGTTGTGTGTTTGGCGCGCGCGTGCGCTGCGATTGCTGCACACGTGAGCGCGACATAATCGCACTCGGCGTGTGGACAAGCAATTGCGACATAAATTTCCGTGCTTTTTGGGCACTGATTGCGTTGCACCGAGTAGAGCAACGTGCGTACGTTATCAGCGGACAGTGGCGCAAGCGCGTCAGGAGCGAATCCGGCCAGTTCCTTTCGCGCCTCGGCATCACGCGCACGCTTTTCATCTTGTCTAGACATGTCGAGTGATGTGTGCGGCGGCCAGCAGAGGCATGTGCATGGCCAGTGGCGCCGTGCTTAAGCAAGGTGGCGCGCAACATTTATGCATTTGTCAAGGCGTTTTTAATATAAAACAGATGTATTTGAATGTAAACATGGACGTTTAATTGCCGCAATTAACAATACAGCAAAATTCAAATTTTACAATTCCACGCGTTTACGCGCGCACGCGCGCACTTCAAGCTGCGCAGCTGCGCAGCTCGCAGACGCGTGCGAGCTGCGGGCGGCAAGCCGGCGGCAAGCACGTGGCACAAGTACACACTACACTCACTCGAACATCACTATCAACATGTCAGGCAAGGGCAAAGGCGGTCTGGGACTTGGCAAGGGTGGCGCGCTGCGCCACAAGCGCGCGCCGTCGCGCGACAACATCAACGGTGTGACGAACCCTGCCATTCGTCGGCTGGCACGCCGCGGCGGCGTCAAGCGCATTTCTGCGCTGGTGTACGATGAGACGCGCGGTGTGCTCAGGGTGTTCCTGAACGACGTTATCCGTGACGCGGTGACGTACTGTGACCATGCGCGGCGCAAGACGATCACGACCATGGATGTGGTCTACGCGCTCAAGCGTCAGGGCCGCACGCTGTACGGATTTGGCGGTTGATCAGCAGCAGCAGCAGCGTTGCATGCGCGTGTGCGCATGCGCGTGTGCGCATGCGCGTGCGCGCCCGCGCACTTGATCATGTAAACGGCGTTAAGCATGTGCAGCTGCACAAGAGGTAAAATAGCAATAAATAACACAAAGTACATGTAACAGGGGTTTAATGTAATCTCATATAGTCATTTACTTTGTACAGACCACCGTGGCGCAACGCAATTTAATTTATAGTTTTTGGCATTATTTTGATTTATGCATTTATTTAGCCGTTCAAATTAATTAAAAATACTATGAAAAAATACAAGTATTAAATATTTTAACTCTACAAAATTGTGAATTAATTACGAACAAAATTCGCCCCGCGGGGCCCTGGTAAATGTTCAACAAGTGCAATTAATGTATTATTCATAATTGTCAATATTTTCGGCTTGTGCGCGCGCAAGGCATGTGCGGTTGTAATTGACATGTAATTATGTAAAATATATCGTATACATGCGTTTTAATGTAATCTCATATAGTCGTTTACCTTGTACAGACCACCGCGGCGTGGCGCAATTTAGTGCATAGTTTTTTGAATTATTCCAGTTTTTATATTTATTTAGCCGTTCAAACAAATGAGTAAAAAGCCCTTTAATATGCGTTATTAATAGCACAAACCTTTAAAAATAGCAAAACAATTATAATTAAAATTCGCCCCGCGGGGCCCTGGTAAATGTTCAATTAGTGCAATTAATGTATTATTCATAATTGTACATATTTTTGACTTGAGCGCGCGCAAGGCACGTACGGTTGTAATTGACATGTAATTATGTAAAATATATCGTATACCTGCGTTTTAATGTAATCTCATATAGTCATTTACTTTGTACAGGCCACCGCGGCATGTTGCGCTGGCAAGTAATTTAATTTATATTTTTTCTGTATTATATGTATTTATATATTTATTTAGCCGTTCAAAAAAATAGTCATAATATGATAAAAATGACTCAATCAATTAATTTAACCATTAAAAATAGTAAAACAATAGTAAACAAAATTCGCCCCGCGGGGTCCCGTAAATGGTTCATTCACTCTAATTATTGTATTTATGCATAATATATGCCATTTTAGACTTGTATGCGCGCAAGGCGTGTGCGGTTGTAATTGACATGTAATCATGTAAAATATATAGTATACCCGCGTTTTAATGTAATCTCATATAGTCGTTTACTTTGTACAGGCCACCGTGGCGCTACGCAATTTAGTGCATAGTTTTTGGAATTATTTTAGTTTTTATATTTATTTAGCCGTTCAAACAAATGAGTAAAAAGACATTTAATAGCGTATATTAATAGAATAAACCCTTAAAAATAGCAAAACAACTATAAACAAAATTCGCCCCGCGGGGCCCCCGTGTATGTTCAATCAGATTAATTAACCCATTATTCATAATTGTCCATATTTTCCACTTGTGCGCGCGCAAGCTGGGCGTGGCGCCAATAAGCGCGGTAATAAAGTATAATTATACAAATATAGTCGTTATAATCCAATCTCATATAGTCATTTACTTTGTACAGGCCACCGCGGCATGTTGCGCTGGCAAGTAATTTAGTTCATAGTTTTTTGTATTATTGCAGTTTTTATATTTATTTAGCCGTTCAAACAAATAGGCATAATATGATAAAAATGAACTAATCAATCTATTTAACCATTAAAAATTGCAAAACAATAGTGAACAAAATTCGCCCCACGGCGTCCCGCCAAATGTTCAAAGTGGGTAATTACGGACATTTATTTTATTTTGTTGGCGAGGCTAGTCAGCGCGCACGGCAGCTGCGCGAAACACGACGCTGCTCAAAAAAGTCCAACCGGCGAGCACGGCGACGCTGCCCAGCGTAATAAACAGCGTGCCCGAGACGGCGCAATTCAGCACAAACAAGAGTACGCGGTCGCCAGGCTGCGCAAGGTCGCTTGCACCATAAAGATAGGCCAGACCAACAGCCCAAAGCACGGCTGCAGGTGATCCAGCAGCGCCAAACGTGTGCCACCACCAGTTACGCGTCTGACCAACGGTGACAAGGTAGTACGCGCTGATTGCGCCAATACACGCGGTCGTGACAAGCCACAGTAGCGCAATTACAAAGCACACGATCGAGCGGCTGCGTGCGTGCGAATTGAAAAATGTTTGCAGCGTATAAATGACAAGGTACACGCCCATTACACCCACAATTGCCGTGTTTGTTAGGGCGGCGACGCCAAACGTGGCGCAGCAGCGCCAGCACGGACGCGGCGCGCGGCGCGGTACAGACCCCACGGGCGCCGCGCGCACAGGCACGGCCGTGCGTGCAGCAATGCGCATGCCCGCCGCAAGCAGCAGCACGTCGGCCAGAGCAAGCGCGAGCGCAATAGCAACGAGCGCGCCTACAAGGCCCGCGCGTGGCGAGGCAAGGTCAATAATGAACGTGGCCATGATCAGAGCACCCGTCCAAAGTGGCAGCAGCAGCGCAAGCAGCGCGAGCAGCGCAACGTGCGCGCGTGCGCCATACTGCCCGGTCAGATAGCGTGCAACGTAGCCTGCAATTGAACCCGTGGCAAAAAGCGTCAGCACGGCTGCGCGCATCCACGTCCCATCCCACGGTTGCGCGGCCGCAACGGCAACGCCAAGCGAAAGCAAGATGACAAGAGCAACTTGCGTGCCCGTGCCAACAAGAGCGGCAAAAAGCGTCGGCAGGCTTGGTGCTGCAAAAGCGTACACGGCGTTGCGCTTGAGTGCGTACGCCGCGTTGCCACTTAGCGACGCGTTTTCATCGTCATCATCATCGTCGCCGTCGTCGCCGCTAAAATTGCGTACACCTGCGCCGCCGTCGTCGTCGTCGTTGTCCGACCGTACTGTGCAGCGGGCAACGTCCGCGTCCACTGTTGCGCCGCGTGCCGCGATGCGCGCCTCGGCCGGCTCGGCGCCAAACACGCCAAGCGCAACGTCACCGCGCGCACAAGCCGAGCCGCTACGAGAGTGCGCTGCTGCTGCTGCTGCTGTTGCTGCCGATGTGTGGCCTGTAAGAGCGGCGCCAAGTTCGGACATGCCGTTTGCCAGACCAAAGCGGTTGCGTAGCACGGACACTAGTACAAGGCCAAGCAGCAGCAACATGGTCGCGCATACAATAAGGCCGAGCACGACAACGCTCATTTCAGAAAGCGCTCCCGAGGTGTCTGTCGCGCGCGTGTAAAAATCCCAGCGGCGCTCGTACGGTACATTGCTACGCTCGATGCGCAGCGTGTACGACCAGATCACGGGCGTCGCCGGAGTCGTCGGCGCCTCGGACGCTGCGCCGCACGGGTCTTCGGGATCCGTGTGGCGCGCGTCAACCAGCACGTGCATTACGCGACCGCGCGCGTCAAGCGTCAGGGAAAAGTCGTAGTGCGTGTAAATGCGCACGCGTGCCGGCTCGCCCGGTGCGCTGTCCACGGCCGCAAGCGGTACGCCGTACCACACACCGTCAGCTCCGGCTGCAATGACAGGCATGGCGTCAACATAAATGTCCGCGCGGTAGTTTGCGCGTGCGGCAAACGCCTCAAGTGCGGCCGAGTCGTACGCGTACGGCACAGTGTTGACGCGCTGGCACGGCGGGTCAGCGGGTGCGCCGCCCGGTGTAGCTTCAGCAGCAGGTAGTGTCAGGGCGTACGGCATTGGGCGCGTGTCCAGCAGAGCAAAGACGGCGGCAAGCAACGTTTGACCGCGGCCAGGGCCGGCCGTGGCGCGCGGCAGCGGCAGGGAAAAGTACGAGTACGTGCGCAAGCTCGTGCGCGAAAACAGTGTGCCGGCGCTGGTGCTGAACGTGTCATTGACACCGCGCTTGGCGCCACGGCCCGCGCCGTCAATTGCGCTCAAGCCCACGCCAAGCAGCTGCACAAGTAGCGGCAGTAGGGCAAGCGCGCCAACGGCAAGGCACAGGCCAACGCCCGAGCTTGCGCGCGCAGACATGTTAGATCAAGTCAAGTGGCGCATATAGCCACTTGACTGCATACGCATGGGCGCTGCCGAGTCGGCGCTGGGCGCGTGGGAGGGGCTTGTGCGTGACATTGTGCCGCACGTGTCTACTAGCCACGATGGTGAAAGCTGGCCGCCTACCCGCACACCGATCCATATCCGTTGCCCGGCTGACTGCGATCGTCTCGGCACGCACACCGTCAAGCTGCACCTGGTCGACGGCGTTGTGCGCCTGCGCGAGCTGACCGTGTTCGCGCGCGGAGTGCACGCGGGCGTGTGCCTGCCCGCCTTTGACGTGCGCGAAGCCTGGGTGTGCTTTGCCGAGCTAGCGCTGACGGCCCGCGCAGTTGACCCGGCGCGCATCGAGGGGGGCTCGGCGGCGTGTGCGGACGTATACACGGCAACCCCGTCCGCACAGTACACACGCGCCACGCCCGAGCTCGGTTGCCCCGTGCTGCACCTGCGCGGCTCGCTGCCCGACCGAGCTGATGTTGTCCAGTTTATAACCACTGACGTGGCGCAGTGTGCGCAGGCGCAGGCCGCGCGGACGCGCTGTCGCGCGCTAGCCGAAAACGGCGTGCGGCTGGGCACGCTTGGCGGTGGCGCAGTCGAGTTCTGGACGGCCAAGCCGCGCGTGCAGCATGCGACTACCGCCAGCCTGCGCGGGGATCGCGTGTCGCCGGTGCCGTGCGTGCGCCTTGTTGCGCCGCTGCGACAGCTGGGGGCTGGGGCGGTGGTGCCTGCGGGAACCGAGTACGAGGACGCAGCGTTTGATTCGCGCGGGACGCTGACCGTGCACAACAGCGCAACTGGCGCAACGGTCGTGCTGCTGGTGCCGACGTCGCCCGCGCGTGCTCTGACGGTGTGCCCACGTCCAGCCGGCGGCGCACGCGTGCTGGCTCTGCGCGCAGATGCGGCGCGCGTGCTTGTCGCGTTCCCCGCGCGGCCGCTTACGCTTGTCGAGGACGAGGCCGCGCTGCGCAACTGGCCAGACGACTGGCACGTGTGCGCCGCCTGCGATCTGGGCGAGTACAACGCGGCCTGCGTGTGTCGCGCGCGCGTCGATGTGGCGCTTGCGCTGTACGGCGACGTTGGCGCGCTTGTGCTGCCGCCCGACGCGCGCGCGCCGCTGCCGCCACTTGCTGCGCTCTTTGTTCACGCGCTTGTTGACATTACCTAGCCTAGCCTAGCCTAGCCTAGCCTAGCCTAGCCCAGTCCAGTTTGGCGTGCGCTCGCGCGCGCGCGCGGGACACGGGGCGGGGCACATCATAAAGCACGTGTGCAGTGCTTGGCGCACAAGGCGGCTGCCAATGAGCTGCCACGGCTCGTTGACAGGCGACGCGTCCGATAGCGCGGTGGCGGTGGCGGTGGCGCACGAATCTGCTGATGCGGTGTGTGTGCTGACAGCGCATTTTGGAAGTACTGCGCACACAATGCAAACGGCGCTTGCTGACTCGCGCACAGTGCGCGTGCTGCTAGCGCCGCTATTGCCAGCAGCAAGCGCTAATGGGCGTATGCGCTTGCGCTTACGTGCACGTGGCATGCGCCCGCCGCATCCAAAGCACGAGCGCGATCCGCTTGTGGAAGTCGGTGCCGATCTGGTCTCGTGCAACATGGCCGCGCACTTGCTGATCGATGCTACGCTCAGCAAAGCCGCCGCGCACATTGTTGGCGCAAGTGGGTCTGTTTTTACGCGCATTAATGGCGTGGCGTTTGGTGCCGCAGCTGGCGACCAACTGTACATAGACGTGTACCTGTAGTGCGCAAAAGGCCGTGGCGTTATCATTAAAATTGTAATAGAATTTGTAGAGTGAATGCAGCGGCAGCAGCAGCAGCAGCAATATAAATAAAACGATGCATTTACCATGGTAGCGGCTCTAAACCACAATGTTAAAGAATTGTAGAAGTTTACTCGGTTTTTGATTGATAGCGTACGTGTGCACGTGCGCACGCGCTCTCAAGCAGTCTTAGTATAGTTATCGCGCGCAAAAGCGGACAGGTGTGGCGCGTACGCCGACCGTGCAGCACGTGCGCCAATGGGCGTGATGCTAGCGCGCGCGCTGATGGTGCGTGTGCGCAGCGCAGCAACAAGCACAAGTACAATGCACACGCCAAGTACGCCAATAATGGCAACAACAGAGGACGTGTTGCCGTTTGCGCAGTCGCCGCTGCCGCCGCACACGCCGCACGAGTCGACGGTTGCGTTACCGCCACACACGCCAGCACAGTCGCGCGTTGCGTTTGAATAGCAAAAGCCGTCACAGGCCCGCACAGCAGGCGCGCAGCATACTTGATTGGAGTCACATACTGTATATTGCAAAGCGCACATGCAAGCCGGCACGGGTCAGTCACGTTACATCTGCAGCTTGCGCCGCCCACGTTGCAGACGCTACACGGGTGCCTTATGCGCACACGCGTACGCACGGCGCACCAAGTTCAAATTACATCATAGCTTGTGTGTGTGTTGCATGTGCAATGCG
Organism: Burkholderiales bacterium; assembly: GCA_031374415.1. Classification (GTDB taxonomy): domain Bacteria; phylum Pseudomonadota; class Gammaproteobacteria; order Burkholderiales; family Burkholderiaceae_C; genus CANHBY01. Next base: position 9,884 of record JANMGB010000095.1, on the reverse strand, counting down.
ACATGACGCGTAGTGCGCGTGTTACTCAATCTCATGCGGCGCGGCAAAAAAGCGGTTAAGTGACAGGCTTGAAAGAGCGCCAGTCAGCGTTGTCCTGACACCGCTCCAAAAGGTCGTCCAGCGGCTTTGCGCGCGCACATGCTGCACGGGGCGTAGTAGCTCGTGTGCAACGCTCTGAACCGTCTGTCCGGCTGGTATTGTGGCAATAAGCACGAACGGTCCCGATATGTACTGACCAAGCAGCTCGGACGCGCGCATGTTATATGAGTGTACGTCGTCATAGCCCGTCAAGGACACGGCAACGCAGTTGCGCCCGTACACAAATGCGCTCAAGCCGGCCGCGTACGGCAGTGCGCTGCCATATGTTGCTTGAATTGCTTCCGTGACTTGCGTGTTGTCAATTTCGTACGCAACCACATTGCCCTCGGCGCCTGTGGCCGTACTGTGCGGCACAAGCACGTGCGCGTACGGCGGCACCAGGTACTCGCCGACAAGGCGCGCGACAATGTCACCGTCGCGCCTGCCATCGCCTACTTCACAGTCCATTGCACGGCGACTTGAGTGTTTACTCATTTGTCTTGCATGACTGCGGCGCGGCGATTCCCGCCGCGCCCGGACACTTGCGCGCCCATAATTGTTGGCTGCACCGATGCGCGCGACACGAGGCACGCGTCGCCACCGCCGCTGCCGGCTGGCAAGGCATAAGACGGTGTTGGCGCTGCGGCGGGCGCGAGCGCGCTCTTGGGTTGCGCTTGCGCCAAAAAGTCTGCATCATCAGGACGCACAGTTCCAATTGTCTCCAAGCCGTCGGGGTAAAACGGCGGAATTGCCATGTTGTTGCCCATTGCGTCTACACAAACACACAAGAGTGCGCGCGCGTGTGTGCTTGCAAACACAAGTATGTGACTGATTGCGCACGCGGCACACGCACGCCATATGTGTCAGCGCATGCGACGCGCACACGTACCTTTTCGTTGCGCGGTGCGGACTAACTGACTGACTGACTGACTGACTGGCTGGCTGACTAGCTGGCTAGCTAACTGGCTAACTAGCTGGCTGGCTAGCGCAAGTGCGGCGGCACACAGGCAGAGCAAGCGCAATACGTATCTGTGGGTTGCACGGATAGGCTTCAATCTTGGAAATGCGACCGTTGGGGTGGATGATTTCGAGGCGCTCCTTGCTGTCGCTAACCGGGTTGTATTGCAAGTTCATGTTGGTGTGCATGTAGCGCATGAGATTGCGCACAATGTCAAGCAGCTCTTTGGACTGGCGGTGCGACGGCGCAAAAAGACCGACAATGATGCCCGGCACAGACATGACCAGAGCCACAATGGCTTGTGCGACGGACATGGTCTTGCCCCAGCGCCGCGGCATGCGGATTGCGACTTCTTGGTGCAGCGGCTCGGGCCAGTCATTTTCCGCGACAATGTTCGCGTACTCGGCGCCAATTTCCGCATCAAATATCAACGGGATGCAAGCGCGCACAATATAATCATGCACTTCGCGCTGGTGCGACTCGCGCATGTATATTGTATTGTCAAACTCGTCAAGCACGCGGCGCACGGAACGCAGACGGCGCCGGCCGCCGCCAGCTGCGGGGTCTGCGTTGCATATGTCACGATAAGCGTGATAAGTGCGCCGGCTGAGCGGCGCCAGAGCCGCACGTTCGCGTGCGCAGCGCGACTTTTCCAAGCCAAGCAGGCGCGAAAACTTGCGGCAATGATTGCGCAGGCCCATGTCGACTTGCGCAGTCGCTATGCGCCACGTGCTTGGTGCGCGCCTTATGCACGCCGCACTTTATATGTGCATGCAAGCACGCATGCAAGCACGCATGCAAGCAATCGCACCTGCGCGCATGCGCGGGGGGCGCATCAAGGGCGCGCGCGGGCGCTGCGTCACATTGTACACGTGCGCGCGAGCGTGCGTGCTTGCGTGCACCCGTCATGAGCACCATTATGCAGACCAACTTGCGCACGCTGCGCGGTCTGCAAATTTCACAGCTAGTTATTGTGCTGCTAAGCGCACTTGGCCTGTTCCTGACCGTGTTCTTTATCGTCGCCAAGGAAATTGGACTGTACACCAACACGCCGCTGCTGCTGCTCGCCCTGTCTGCGGCGACGGCCTCTGCGCTTGGCGCCACGCTGTCCGCGTCAACAGGCGCCGCCGCGGTTGCGGTAGCCTTTGGCGGCGCGGCGCTGCTGACGTCCTGCCTTGTACTGTGGAGCGACTACGAGTACATTCACCCACCAACGTGGGTCTATGCGCTGGACTGGATCTCGCTCGGCTTTGCTGTGGCACTGACCGTGGTGAGTGCTGTGCTGCTTTCGCTTGCGCCCGCGTTCCGAGACTTACGCCGGCGCATTACGAACATATCCGTTGTCTCGCTTGCCGACGGGCGCGACAGCATTTACCAGGTGCGCGCTTTTCAGTGGTTTGCTTTTGCGCTCGAGCTGGCTATCATAGCCGCCTTTCTCATGTATGCGCGCTGGGGCTCGCGCGAGAACTTTCCCGAGTACGCTGCGCTGGCCCTGATTGTCGGCATGTCAGCCGCTGCCAAGGGCGCCGCCGCGGCTTCATCCTCGCCACGCGCCACGCTTGCCGATGCTATTCTCGCGCTGCTCGGCGCGCTGACAACGTTTGTGCTCGCGCTGTATTACAGCATTAACTCGAGCCAACGCCCGAACTGGGTTTGGATCGTGTACTGGCTTATGTTCTTTACGCTCATACCAGCCACCATCTTCTCCTTTGTTCAGTGGGACAGGCTCAACGCGTTCTTCCGCACGCTCACGCTCGATCCCGCCGCGCGCCCGCTCACTGCCTAAATGTGCACGCGCACACGCGCGAGCAGCGCGTACGCTCAGTCAGTCTCGTAAAATTGCGTCCCATGCGCCTGGCCTGGCCTGGCCTGGCTTGACTCAGTGTGCGCCGCGCATGCGGGCTTCTGCCTCGGTTTGGAGCGCAACGGCGTGCATCAGCGCACCCTCTAGCGCGGCAATTGCGGGCGGGAGCTCGCGCACTGGCCCGCGCTTGAGCTTGATTGTGCGGTCGTTCAATATGGCAAGCACGCCGCGCACGTCAAACCCGTGATGCTCGCGTGCAACTGCACGCATCCACGCCAGCTGTGCGTAGGCTTGGTTGCGCGGCGTGCACGCCCACGCGCTGAGCGCGGGGTCCCCTGCCGCGCTGCGCATGCGTCCCTGCGCAAGGTCCGGCTCGGCAAGACCGGTTTTGAGCTCGGCAAGCACGTACGGCGCGCGCCCTGCCGCGTGCGCCGCCGCATCGTACAGCAGCAGATCGATGCGCGTGGCAATTCCCGTCGTAGGGTCGTACAGCGGCAGCTGCGCGCCTGCAAAAGTCAACCCCGCCTGCGTGGCCCAGTCAACAAAAGCGCGCTCGTACCGATGGCGCAGCGGCGGCGCAGGCGTGCCATCACGCAGAGCGGCCATGTGCGCAGCAATGCCCGCCTCGACACGCAAGCCTTCAGCAACGCACGAGCCAGAGCGTCCAGGGCGCGCACGCTGTCGTGCAATTGCGTGGCTATAGTGCGGCCAGAGCGCAGCGGCAAGCGCCCGTCGTATGCCAGGTGCGTGGTGTGGCTGCCCGCCGTGCGCCGGCTGCACGTGGATGAGACCTGTGTCAACGTCAACAAACGCATGTGGCGGCAAGTGCGGCAGCGGCGGCAGCGGTGGCGGCACCGTCAGCGTACGCACGCTAGGGGCGCGCACGCGACGTGCTTTAAGCTTGTTGCCGCGTGGCAGCGGCGGCTTGCCTGGACCAACGATTGCTTTGGTGCGTGCCATGCAGCAGTGCTCTGGTGCGACAGCCAGGCGCGCCGCTCCATATGGGCTTGCCGCGCAGTCTGCGCAAAACATGGCGGTTGATCAGTCTGTCGTGCCCGACTTGCGGCTTTGGCGAGACTATGCGCGCGTGCTTATGCAGTGCTACGCGTTTGCCGGACTGATAGGCGCGCGCACGCGTCGACTCGTGTTTGCAAACATGGAATCAAACGACCGGTCATTGGCGTCAACGCGTGTGTTTAGTCTAAACGGTGCAACTGACTCGACTAGCGTTGACAACATTAGCACGCAAACGCTCGAGTTTCGCGAGATACAATCTGCGTTGCGTGTGCTGTATAACTATGTTGTGCGCAAAAACTACATTTTTAACATGACACTTGATGCCGCTGCAGCACAGGCCGGTAGCTATGACGCGCTAGACGCGCGAGCCGCCGAGATTGCCGTTCTGCTCGTGCTTGCACACGAAATGCACATACAAACGCCCGATGCCACCGAGGCAACGTTCGTCGACGCGCTACGGGCCGCTTACGAGCGCAACACAATGGGCCCTACACTCAAGCGTGCCCGCGAAACTTCGGTGCGCCCTGCCAAGCCTGACAAGGCTGCCGAGCCGGTCGACGTGTCCGTCGTGCTCGGTCATCTGGCCACCGTTTCACTGCGCGACGCGCATGACATGGCAACCCCATTTAATCCAGGTTTTATGGATTTTATCGGCATTTTCACCGCAGAGGCCGCGGCAGCCGTGCCAACACTGCCCGCGGCCGCGCTAACCATGTGCGCGCTGCTGCTCATGGCCAATCGAGCGCCAAGCTTATTTCCAAGCCAGATTACCGCAGGCGAATTCCGCACCATGCTTTACATACAAAAAGTGGCTTATCTCATGTACAGCAGCTCTGACACTAACGTAAGTCAATACCAATTACAATTTAATGACTATCATGAACAAAAAACAGTCCGCGATGACACAGCTTTGACCGCGGACATGGCAAATACCGTTTCAGTCAACGCAACAAACGCGCTATGGGACGAAGTGCTTGTACTTGTGCGCGCTACAGGTAGTGCACTTGAACTGGACGGCGCCGTTGCCGTGCTCAAGCGCATTGGCGATGTTGCCGAAGAGCGTGTGCGGATCGGCTATGTTGCACCGTCCACTACGCCTGCATGCCCGGCCTATGCGTTCCTGCTTGCCGCCGAGGTCATGCTCTATCGGCCGCGCTACGATGCCGGGCCCGCGGACGCACCTGACGCGCCGCCAAGCCGTTTGCTCGAGCTTGCGGCCAGGCACACGCCCGTGCTTGTGCAGACGCTTGCCGCTCTTGTCTGGCTGTACGCCGATATCTGGGGCTTGCCAAAGCAGGCAAGTGCGTCCGCTGCGGACGAACGCGCGCAACTGCGCCTGTCCGTGGCAAACGTGCTGCAACCGCTGTCTGCCGCTGACGCGGCCCGTGCGCGCCCGCTCGGCCGTGCGGCATCTACACTGCTGTACTTGCAGCAACAAGGCGTGCGCGCATGCATTGCTAGCGTGCGCACCGAGTTTACGCGCACGCCCCCACGTCCGCACAGCGTTGGCGCGGCGGTGCTCGATCTGCTTGTGCAACTCACAGAAGCGGGTTATACGCCCGCGCATGCTATAGCCGCTCTGTACCAGGCCGTGTGCTACCTTTCCGAAATGGCCCAGCTAAAGCAAAGCCGCGAACGGGACATGAATTTGACCAGCAGCAGCAGCATTGAAAAAGCATGGGGGCGCATTAGCGGCACAATGGCAGCGCTTGTTGGTGCGCTGGTTGACGTGCAGAGCGAGCTTGATGCGCGCGAGCGCGAAGATCTCATCCCGTCGCCGGACTACGTGCTTGCCAGGGCTAGTGCTACGGCGCTTGCATCGTTGAGCGCCGAGACGCGCGCGTTTGTCGCAGCCGCCGCCGGTTTTAGCGAGGACGCCGACATGCTGGCTGACATGCGTGCGCTCGCGCTGGCCCTCGGCGACGAGATACGGTCTGCCAAGGCGCTAGAAGAAAACTCGCAGGACGTGCGCGTGAGCCCCGCGCTGCAAATGCCAATCAATGACGCACGTGCGTCCGTACAGCTACTGAGCGACTTTCTCAATGAGCTTGGCCGTGCTACGTCGTAAAAAATCGCGTGTTAATCCCTCGTGCGTGCGTGCGCGCGTGCATGCATGCGTGCAAGCACAAACTCCAAGTTGCTTCTGGATTTGAACATCAATTTATTGCTATTTGCAACTAACGGTGTCGGGGGCCAGGCACGCGCGCGCGCGCGCGCGCATCATGTGCGTCGTGACGAGCGCGGCAGTGGCAGCAGCAGCTCATCCAAGCGCTGCGTTGCTGCCCAGGCAGGGTTGAACGCAAGCGCAATGCCCGGCGCGCTAGAGACGCCAATGCACGTGGCGTCAGTGCGTAGCGCCAGCGCAGCGTCTGCAACGGGCCCGCTGCCCTCGTACCGTGCAAGCGCCGCTGCTGCAGCGCGCAGTGCCGCGTGTGTGCGCGCGGCCGGTACGTGCACGACGTGCAGATCACACGACGCGCGGCGGACGCGCGCACCGGGCACGGGCTCGAACGTTGCAGCGTGTGGCGGCTGCGCAAGCAAGTACAGCAGCGTGCCGGCCGTGATCGTGCGCAGCGCAGCGTGCGCCACAAGCGGTGCAGCAGCGGGCGGAGCCGCCGCTGCGGCAGATTCCGTCTCGGCTTCCTGGTCGTAACGCGGCGCGTTGAGCGTGCGCAAGTGCAGGTCGTTCACGCCCGTGTCAAGGTTGTACGAATTGATAAGCGCGCCAAGGTCGACCCGACTTGTGCGTCCAAGTAGCGCGCCAAGCAACGCTTCGACATGACGCGGCGTGTGCAGCGACAGCGAACCGGCGCTGTACGGCACACGGCGCTCGCTCTCAGCGGCTAGCGCTTCAGCCAGAGCCGCGCGCGCTTCGCCCACGCGCGCGGGCGCGTACTCGGTCGTCGGCACGGCGCGCATGAGCGCCTGTGCAATGCGTGTCTTGGCGTCGTGAAGGTGGCGAACGTGCGCGTCAAGCGTGCCCGGTACAACAAGATAGTACACGCGTACAGCACATGGCCCGCCGCACGTGGCAAGGTGCGCCGCAACGCCCGGGCGGTGCACGCGCGCCTCGGCTTGTGCATAATTGGCCGGATTGGCGTCGTTCATATCAATAATGACAACATCGCCTGCATGTTGCAAATTGACAGAGAGCGCGGCAATGCGAAAACTAACGACAAGCGCATCATATGCGCCAGTGGCCCAGGCTGCAGTGGTTGCGGCGCGCTCGGCAGGCGTATGCCGGCCGAACATGGTCCCAACACGCAGAGCGTATCGAGTTGTCAACAAGTGCGCAACGCGCCCCTGCTGCGCAATCGAGCCTGAGAAAAACACGGCGCGCCGCGCGCGTGTATACTTGGTTTCCATATAGTAGCACACCATGTCGCGCTTGACTTCCGAGTTGGCGCAAAAGCTGAGCGATAGCATGCGCAAAACAAGCGCGTTGCACGCATGCTCTCCAGCGTGTTCAAGCACGGCCATGTACGCAGCGCGCTCTTCGGCACCAAACGGCATGGCAATTGTATAGCGGTGCAGCACAATGTCGTGCGCGTCGCTCGCGGCATCACGCACAAATATGGTTTGCAGTGCGTCAAACAGCAGCTCGGGCTGCGCCGCCACGGCGCTTATGCAGCGCGAAAGGCTGCCGCATGCAACAAACGGCGGCCAGCGGCAAAAAAGCGCAAGCGATATCACGTCGCGCACGTAATTCTGCACGGGCGTGCCAGACAACACGACGCGGCGCTCGGCACACACGCAGTCTGCAGCCACTCGCCTTCGCGTCGCCTCGTTACGTAGCAAGTGTCCCTCGTCTACAAAAAGCACTGAATAGGCAACTGTAAGCAGCGTGCGCCCACGCTGCGACGCAAGCGCGTCGTACGACGCAACCACGGCAATGCATCTGGCTGGCGGCGCACCGGTGCCACTGTCCGCAAAGTAAAATTCGGCACGAAACCCGGGGCTTGCGTGTAACAGTTGTTCGCGCCACACGCCGTACCCAGTAACCGAAACAAGTATGAGCACCGGCGGCGCATCCGGGCGCGCATTAAAAAGGCGTTCAATTGCGCGAATCACAAGCAACGACTTGCCCGCGCCCATGCGCAGTGCAAGGACGGCGCCAGCGTGCGCGGCTAGCGTGCGCTCGAGCCATACCAGCGCGCGCTCTTGACTTGGGCGTAGCACCGTGCGCACGGCACCTACGCACGCTCGCTTGCGCGCGCGCACGGTCCCATCTGCGCTCGCGCTCGCGCTTGCGCTTGCGCCCTCCAAATCTAAATCTGAATTCGTATCAGAATGCCCGCGTTTGCGCGACATGCGCGCAAGCGCAAATACAAAAGCACTTTGATTGTGGCCCAGACCATATGGCAAGCACTTATGCACGTCCGCGCACACCGCACTAAAAATACTGCGCGCACGTGCGCGCACGTGCGCACGCGCACGTAACCACGCTAGTGCCGAAACGCTTGCGGGTCACACTCTAACCGCCCGGTCAAGTAGACAAACTTGGCGTCCGACGTAAGTGCAAGCTCGCACAGCACGCGCCGGCCCGCGACGCGCACCGTGCGCGGCATGGACACGTCTAAGCTTACGCTACACAAATCGGCACCGTTACATAGTACGCACAGTGCGTCACATGCTGCACGTTTTGGCAATGCACATGTAAAGTGCGCGCCGTCAAACTCGGCCTTCACTTCGTAACCGTCGCGCGTCACGAAACGCAGATTGCACGTTGAGCGACGAGCAGCTAGAGCAAGCGCCGCATCTGCACGTTTGCGCGCGCGCTCGGTTGCCAGCTTGAGCTCCTCAAAATAGACTTGGCGCAGGGCGCGCACGCCCGTCACGCACTCGCCGTCAGACAGCGGCGTGCGTGTCGCGCTTGGGCGCAGCCGGTTGCACACCGCAAGTGTGGCAAGATGGTGCGCGCTCGTGCGCGAAAAGTGAGAGCGCACAAGCTCGCGTGACAACGCAGTGTCGGCACTCATGTGTGCCGTGGTGCGGCAGCCCGACGCCCGACGCCGTATGCGCACCACGCGCATGGGCGCTTGCAACTTGCAATCCGCAGTTAATTTACAGGTTTGGGGCATGCAGCATGCTACTTGCACTGTACGGCTACAAGGACGCTTGCTGGTCCAAGCGCACGCAAAATGCACGTATGCTCATGCACGCCATTTCCTCCGATATGGTGTTGATACTTGCCACGGGCTCAAAGCGTGCGCGCAGCTCATCAAGCGTCTCGTTGCCGCCAAGCATCAAGCAGCGCCAGTGCTCGGACGGCACGTACGCGCGCCCGGCCGGTGGCGCACCGCACACACGCGCTGCGGGCTCGGCTTGTGCCATGACGTTCAGCGCCTTGCTTGGCAGCAGCAGCGTGTGTGCAAGCGTGCATGCGCCATCGCTATCTGCAAAACACGGCAGCCGCGCGGCTAGTGCAAGATCTGTCTCGTTGATGCAGCTCGTGCACATGATAGCGCACGCGCCGCTGTCACCCAGTGTAATGCGCAACACGGGCACGTCGTTGTACTCGCACACGTTGCACGCGCGGTCGTCAAGCATTTGCGCTTGCAACTTGCGCTCTGAGCGCCCGCCCAGCGCACGCGTGCACCACACGCGACGCTCGCGCCCGGGCGCTTCGCAGTACACGCTAAAACGGCAGCCGCGCGCTTCACATGCACCGCAGGTGCGTGTCACCGCGCAAATAGGGCGTGCAACGCTTTCGCACGGGTCACAGTCCATCTTGGCACACGCGGGCGCGCACGCTTGCAGCAGTCAAGCCAAGTGCAATGCGCAACTGTTTGTGCTGCGCGTCAAGTAGCAAAGTGCGCACTTGTCAATGTCAAGTTGCACACACGCACGCGCACGCGCACGCGCGCAAGTGCCGTGTGCACAAGCGTTATGGCATTAATAAAATAAAGGTTTTTATAGTTTTTTTAATTATTGCGCGTTCATTATGGCATGCCTGCATTAAAAAGCGTATAATAACTAATAATTGATCTTAGAAGTGTTTTTCTTTACCAAGTCGCTAGCACGTGC
>JANMGB010000074.1:0-1095 GCA_031374415.1 Burkholderiales bacterium | reverse complement strand
CTTGTTGCAAAAAGTGCAGGTGCGTTGGAAATCTGAACAAAGATGAAAAATTGTTATCGCTGTGTCTCGGTGTTACGTTCGATTCAATTTGCGCGGCGACCATTTCTTTGATCGTCTCAACGAGCCTGATTTCTTATGTCTCGAGTGAAAAATGCAAAAGAAATACTCATGGTTTGATGTTTTTTGGTTGTTTTTTTTTTTTTTCTTTTCTTCGTTTTGTTTCTGTTTTTGAACACCGTTTGGTGTCTGAACAAGGGGCTGCCGCCCCTTGTCACCCCGCTCATCCCTGCGGGGCTTCTGGTGCTCGCGGCGTTTGCAACTGTCACGCTTGAGCCGCTCTTTGTCAAGTTGCGGCCGATTGTTGGTCGCCTTGACAACAAAAGTCACAGATTCGAACTCACCGTCGATTTCTGATACGATTTGCATGTTCGTTTGTGAAATTCCGACGACTCTTCATGCGAGTTGACTTGGCGCGCTCAGACCCGCCAACCTCAAGTGCCCGTAGAGTTGTCCGTTTGCGACGTTTGACATATGAAATCGTATCAACTTTTTGTGTGTGATTTTATGGTGACATCGACAGACTCGTCACAGCATTCTTCAGTCTTTTTGAAGATGAAAAGTCTCCAAAAACTGTTGCCATGACAACAAAAATAGCATTTTCAGACTCGCTGTGACTCGTAGATGTTCCTAGCATCTCGAATTATTGCAATCGGACCACTCTTCATAAAGATAGCTCCTGGCGCGCGCCTTTGGCCGCGCTCACACCGGTTCGTGCACGAAGAGTGTTCCGATCGCTGATCGGATTTCAGTTCAGAGATCGACGTTCAGACGATTAGAATTATGGCACCAGAATCTCGTTTTCACGCTCAAAAGTTTGCCCTCTGTTCGGTGGTGAAGGGTGATCGGTTACCAAGGAAACCAGTTTTGTCCAACCACTATCAGGGGTGTTCTACGCGACCCGGGTGGTCGCCAGAATTGTTTGCGAGATTTACCAACAGGATTGGCCCAAAACTGGGTCATAACTGGTGCAAAACTGGCCCTATATTCCACCCTAATTAGCGGTTGAGCTTGAACGTCATCAGCGCCTTGTAGATG
>JANMGB010000034.1:0-17097 GCA_031374415.1 Burkholderiales bacterium | reverse complement strand
GCTAGTGTAGTGTTGCACGCTTGATGGAACAAATAAAAACGATGCGTTTGGGGTCAGGGCAAGGCGCAAACCACAGCGATACCTGTAGGTATCGCGAGGATTTGCAACGCCGCCATGGCCCCAAAGGCGCGTTTTTATGTTCCAGATAGCGTGCAACACTGCACTAGATCCCCGCCTGCGCGGGGATGACGTGCTGAGGGTTGTGCATGTCATCCCCGCGCAGGCGGGGATCCAGCGGCCTGCGTACGACGCCATTGGCCGCTTCACACGGCTTGTGGAGAAATGCGGAAGTCAAGACTTCATTAGGCCGGATCAATAGAAACGGCAGTTGGACGCCCCCGAGGGGGCTGCTCTGGGGGTGGCTGGCAAGGGTGTAGCAGGGCTTTCGGACAGATTGCTGTCCGCCTGGGGAACGACCCGCGCCTGCAAGCGCGGGTGCGCCCTGCAAGCGGGACGACGCGGTGGGCCTTTGCCCACAAGGAGGAGCAATGCCGCCAGTCGCCCCGAGAGCGGCTCCATCGGGTGTGTAGCGCTGTCACCCACAAGGTGAAGACCGTCGTGGGGACTAAAGGTCGAGGCGGATGATCCCCGATCCGGCAGACCGGGGATCGTTGTAGATCAGCGCACAGGCTCGCTTGCCACAGGTGGGGAGGGGGCGGCACCTTGTTGACGACGGTGGCTCATCTCTTTCATGCGCTCTTGCCGATGTTGCATTTGACTTTGAATGTGTGCAGCCAACTGGGTGCGCTGCTCAGGCGTGAGCACTTTGGCGATTTCAATGAAGGCGGCGCTCATGCGCTGGGACATTTGCGCATGTTGCGCCAGCATCTGCTGCCGGTTTTGCTCAATGGCGGCCTCATCGATGGTGGGGGCCGCCAACAACTGCACGCTATTGGCCATCAGCGCACGGTGGGCATCGCGTTGCGCCTTCATATCAGGTACGAGCCCCTGAGAGATTTGCCCGATTTTTTGACGCTGCTCAGGAGTGGCCTTGACCTCATTGAGCATGCGTTTGAGGTGGTGGCCCTGCCACATGCCACCGCTCTCGTGATGAGGCTGAGCAAAAGCCGGCGCGCTGAAGGCCAAAGTCAGACTGAGGGACAAAGCCAGCCAGCCGGCAACAACAGAAATCAATGGGGTACGCATGGAGTGACCTCAAAAAGTGAACATGAGGCCAGTGTGCCAATGGGACGTGAACGCGAGATGTGGCCCATGTAAAGTTACGTAAGAGTCAATCTGGTGCTTGCGGCGCCCACTCAGGGAGCGGCCATTCCAGCAACTCAGCACAGCGCCCCATCACCCACGCAGCTTCAAGCTCGCTGACGGCATCGGGCGAGGCCAGCAGACCGGCATGGCAACGCCGCAAAACTTGAGACTCGGGCAGCTCATCTTTGAACTGCAGGTCTTTGCAAAAGGCCGCCACCTGCACAGCCATCTCATCGCAGATTTCATAGCGTGACTCAATGACCTGGCGGGTCTCAAAAGGGCGGCCCTGGCGGCAGTACAAGGCCATGAACGCCGCAGGGATCTCGATCTGATTGTGGTCGTACATGTTCAGATGCTCGGGGACTTCAGGCCATCACGTGAAAGCCAGCATCAGCGTACACGGTCGACCCTGTGAGCGCGGCACCCGCCTCGCTGGCCAGCAAGGCTGCAATGCGACCGATTTCGTCAATGGTGACCAAGCGGCTGGCTGGCGTTTTTGCCCGCGCCTCGTTCATTAACTCATCGAAATGATCGATACCGGATGCCGCACGCGTCTTGACAACGCCGGCCGAAATGGCGTGAACATGGATGCGCTGGGCCGCCAAATCGGCAGCCAGATAGCGCACGCAGGACTCCAGTGCCGCCTTCACAGGCCCCATCAGGTTGTAGTGACTCACAGCACGTTCAGCGCCATAAAAGCTCACCGTCATCAGGCTTCCGCCTTCGCTCATGAGGGGGCGCGCCAGCTTCGCCATGCGCAAAAATGAATGGCATGAGACATCCATGGCCTCGGCAAAACCGGCCGCGGAACAGTCAATCAACGGGGCATGCAAATCCTCTTTGGGCGCAAACGCAATGGAGTGCAACACAAAGTCAAGCCGGCCCCACGACTGCCGAATGCGCTCAAAAACCGCTTCAAGTTGCCCTGGCACGGTCACGTCGCAAGGCAGCACCAGCGGGGCCTGTAGCGCATCAGCCACCGGGCGCACGTGGGGTTCGGCCTTGGCATTGAGGTAGGTGATGGCCAGTTCAGCGCCAGCGGCGCGAAACATGCGCGCACACCCTGTGGCAATGCTGGCATCGTTGGCAATGCCCACCACCAGACCACGGCGGCCATTGAGGTCGATCAAGGGAGCGTTAGGCGGCATCATTCGACGAGGTCTCAGGAATGGGGATGCTCGAGTGTCGCATCAAGTCTGTGTCCTTAGGAGCTCAGCAAGGGCACGGCCTGATCGGCCATCACCTGCTCTTCATCAGTGTGCAGCATCAACACCGCCACCCGGCTGCTTGAGGCATGAAGCGCACCCTGGTTGTGGGCATTGGCGGTCGCGTCAAGTTGCACACCCAGCCAGGCCAAATGGTGGCAGACAGCCGCACGCACCTGGGGTTGGTGCTCGCCCATGCCCGCGGTGAAGACCAGCCCATCGAGCCCGCCCAGCGTGGTCGCCAAGCGGGCAACCTCGCCGGCAATGCGCAAGGCCAACACAGCCAGTGCCTCAGCGGCCTCGGGCCGCGAGCTCGCCAGCAATGCCCGGCTGTCGGCGCTGATGCCGGACAGGCCCAACAAGCCCGACTGCGCATACAAGCGCTGTGTCACCTCACTCAGGCTGACACCTTGCTCCCACCAGTGCAACAGAACACCAGGATCGATGGCGCCACAGCGAGTGGCCATGGGGATGCCGTCGAGGGTCGAAAACCCCATGCTGGTGTCGCGGCTCTGGCAGCCGTCCAGCGCGCACAAGCTGGCCCCGCTGCCCAGGTGCGCCACCACCACCTTACCCACCGCCAAATCAGGGTGGGCACGGCGCAGTTGGCCCGCGATGCTTTGGTAGGACAGGCCATGAAAGCCGTAGCGCTTGATGCCCTCATTGAAAAAAGATCGGGCAATTGCATACCGGCGAACCACATCCGATGCGGTGGTGTGAAATGCGGTGTCAAACGCTGCGACTTGGGGCAACTGGGGCCGCCACTGCCGCAAGGCCTGGATCCATCGCAGGCTCTGGGGTTGATGCAAGGGAGCCAGTGGCACCAGATCCGTGATGGCTTGCAGCACGGTGTCGGTGATCAGTGTGGGGCCGTGGAACTGATCGCCACCATGCACGACGCGGTGAACCACTGCGGCCCACTCGGCTGCGGGCAGGTGCTTGTCCAGCGCATTCAAGGCGTGATCGATCACCGGGTTCCAGTCGTCGCCCTGGAGCGCGGGCAGCGGGATCAGCGTCGTGGCTTCGCCCAGTGTCAAAGCCAGTTGCCAAGGAGGCTGCCGACCATCCAACAGGCCAGTGCCTATGCGCTGCAGACCCGCCTCGCCCAATAGGAACAGACCGAGCTTGAGCGTGGATGAGCCCGCGTTGAAGCTCAAGAGTAAACGCCGTGCCGCCCCAAGTTTCGTCGTCCCCCCGCGGCGGGCCTGGGGCGATGCGACGGGTCTGGAGGCACTCAAGGGTACGCGCGGTGAGCCCGTCATGAGCGCGCCTGCTCGGACATAGCGCGACGCTCCGCGATCAGCTTGGTCAAGGCCGACGAGGCCATGCGCACCCGCAGACTGTCGGAGCGGCTGGTGAGCACGATGGGCAAGCGGGCGCCGAGCACCACCCCGGCGGCATCAGCCCCAGCAAGGTACATCAGTTGCTTGGCCAGAATGTTGCCCGCCTCGAGGTCGGGCACCAGCAAGACATCTGCCTGGCCCGCCACGGGCGAGTTCATGCCCTTGATTTTTGCGGCCGCCAAGCTGATGGCGTTATCAAAGGCCATGGGGCCATCGACCACCGCGCCGGTGATCTGGCCACGCGAGGCCATGACCGTGAGCGCTGCGGCATCGAGCGTGGTGGGCATGCGCGGGTTGACGGTCTCAACGGCAGCCAACACCGCCACGCGGGGCTCGACCACACCCAGCAGGTGCAGCATATCGATCGCGTTTTGGCAGATGTCGCGTTTGTGCTCAAGCGTGGGGGCGATGTTGATTGCGGCGTCGGTGACGATCAGTGGCTTGGGGTAGCTGGGAACGTCCATGGCGTAGACATGGCTGATGCGTCGGGCCGTGCGCAAACCAGGCGCGGCCAACACCGCACAGAGCAGCTCATCGGTGTGCAGACTGCCCTTCATAAGGGCCCCCACACGCCCGGCCACACCCCACTCAACCGCACGCGCGGCAGCCGCATGGCTGTGCTCTACAGCCTCAATCAACACGCCCTGCAGGCTGACCTGCGCCGCGTCCGCTGCAGCACGGATTTTGCGCTCGGGGCCAAACAAGACCGGCTCCAGCAGGCCCGCGTCGCGGGCCTCAATAGCGGCTTGAATGGCTTCGACAGAACAGGGGTGAACGATGGCGGTGCGCAGCGGGGGGAGCACCTGGGCCTCGCGGATGAAGGCGTCGTAGCGAGTATGTCGACGTACCGACACATCCGGCTGTAGCGCGGGGGTCCAGGTCAGGGAGGTTGCTGGCGCCAGCACCGTGGCAGTACCCCGCAATACTGTGTCGCCTCGCTGATTGATACATTGGGTATCGAGCAAGACAATGCGCTTTTCAGGGCGTTTTTCTTTGACAGTGACGGTGGCCGTGATGGTGTCGCCAGGTGCCACAGGATGCCGGAACTGCAAATCCTGGCCCAGGTAGATCGTGCCAGGGCCTGGCAGTTGGGTGCCCAGCAAGGCAGAGATCAATGCCCCGGTCCACATCCCATGCATCACCACATGACCATACATGCCGCTGGCGGCGAACACGGCGTCGACGTGCGCCGGGTTGAAGTCGCCCGACACAACAGCAAAAAGGTCAATGTCGTTTTGACCTGCCAATCGCACCAACGACGCGGTATCGCCGACGGTCAACTCATCGAACGTGCGATTGCGCAACACCGGCTCGGTGGTCATATTTTCTCCTGGGGTCAGCGTGGGGGTGGCAGATGATGCCAGTACGCGATGTCATGTCTGTGAACATGGACGCACCCACTCCTCGGGTTGGAAGCGGGAAATCGCACACACGAGGGTTGGCTTATCCACAGATTTTGTGGGTAACCCTGTGTGCAAACACTGAATTGCAATGCTCGGGGCATGCACTTGCCCCCCCGAGGAGGCAAACGGTCAGCGCTTCTTGTTTGTTGCGAGACACCCTGCAACCCACTCGTCCATCCCGGGTGACGCTGACATCCCGTTGCACAATGCCACTTTCCATCATTTGAGGGGCTGGACATGCGACGTGTCGTATTCAATCAAAAGGGTGGCGTCGGCAAGTCCACCATCACATGCAACCTGGCGGCGATTGCGGCCCAGCACGGGCAGCGGACCTTGGTCATCGACCTCGACCGGCAAGGCAATTCAACCCGCTACTTGCTGGGTGATGTCGCCGACAACCCTCTGCAGGGCTCGGCTGATTTTTTTGAAACCACGCTGCAGTTCAGCATGCGGGCGCCCGCCATGGGCGACTTCATTGTCGAAACACCCTTTGAGAATCTGCACCTGATGCCCGCCAGTGCCGCCCTCGATGAGCTGCACAGCAAGCTCGAGAGCCGGCACAAAATCTACAAGTTGCGTGATGCCTTGATGGAACTGGGCGATGAGTACGACGAAATCTGGATCGACACGCCGCCAGCCTTGAACTTCTACACCCGCTCCGCGTTGATCGCTGCCCAGGGGTGTTTGATTCCTTTTGATTGCGATGATTTTTCTCGCCGCGCGCTGTATGGCTTGATGGACAGTTTCAAAGAAATTCAAACCGACCATAACCCCGAGTTGGTCATTGAGGGCATCGTGGTGAATCAGTTCCAACCTCGCGCCGCCCTGCCCCAACGCACGGTGCAAGAGTTGATCGATGAAGGTCTGCCCGTGCTGCTGCCGTATCTCAGTGCCAGTGTGAAGATGAAAGAATCTCACGAGCTGGCAAGGCCCATGATTCACCTGGACCCTCGGCACAAGTTAACGCAGGAGTTCGTGGCCTTGTACGAAAACCTCTCAGAAGCCTTGTCCGAAACCAGCTGACCCAGCTTTCAACCAGGGCACCTCGCTCGTTCAGCAGGGGCCTAGTACCCCGTGTCAGTGGATTTGCTCAGGCACCCGCCTGGATCCCCGCCTGCTCGGGGATGACGGGAGAAGGCGGGGATGACGGGCGCAGGGGTTGGCATCTCACCACGTCATTCCCGCGCAGGCGGGAATCCAGCAGCCTGTGTACCTCGCCATCGGCCCCGCAACAATTCAACTTTTCGAATTCACTGCTATTGAAGCCATGTCATGGCACCGACCAAGCACACGATGCTGAGCAAACGGGCGTCGAGCTTTTCATAACGCGTTGCGACGCGTCAATAGACTTTCATGCGCTGGAAGAGGTTTTCGACCAAGTGCCGAGCACGTTAATCTAGGGAGTCGACGGAGCGTGGTGTTTTGCGATTGGCCCTTGAAGGAATGACGACTTCCATGTCAGTCCCCGGACTGATACTCGGGCTCCGCATGGTTGAGGGAGCCCCTGAAGGCTCGAATTGACACAAATTTGCATCACTCTTCCCGATAGGGTGGTCACAAGCGCACCCATAGAATCAGAGCGCTGGCCAGTAGTTCCGGCCCAGAAACGACTGGGCCGACCCTTTGGCGAAAGCAACGGCCGCTGCAGATTGGTTCCACTTGTAGAGAGATCGCCTGTCATGACTTTCGAGAAAATCGGTTTCACCCAGAGTCTGGCAGTTTTTTTTGCTGTGGTTGTGCTGGCGCTCTCGGGCGCTACGGCCTACACCTGGATTCACCTGGACGCTATTGCAGCGACGAATGCCGACGCCGCCCGGCGGCTGGTGCCGCAGCTCGCACGGGTGGCCGCTATCGAGCTGAACATCACCCGCGTGTCGCTGCAAGCACGGCATGCCATGCTGGCACGCAACCCCGAAGAGTTGAAGGCAACGTTGGAAGACATCGGCGCCAAGCGCAAGCTGGTCGACGAAGCGATTGATGGCTTCAATGGCAACGTAAGAAGCGAGCGCGGCAAGGAACTCTTTGTCGCCGTTCAGGGGCGGATTGTGGAGTTTTGGAAAGAAGGCGGCGCGAACCTGGAGATGTCTGCTGCCGGCCGCAAGGAGGAGGCCTTTGCGCATCTGGTTGGCAAGCTCATTCCCGCCCGAGAACGGCTGCTCGACACCATCATCGATTTGCGCAAGCACCAACAACAGCGGCTGGCCGACATGGTTCAGGAGTCCGAGAGCGATGCAGTCAAAACCAAGCGAGTGTTGGCGGCCCTGATCACCCTCATCAGCGTAGCCATGACCGCGTTCGGCTGGGCCATGGTTGCGGCGCTCAAACGCCGCGTAGCTCAGGCCGCGGATGCGGCGCGGCTGATTGCCTGCGGCGACCTGACCCACCCGCTGTCGGTGCACGGGCACGACGAGTTCCGACCCATGCTGGAACAAATGGCGCTGATGCAAAAGTCGCTGCACCAGGTGGTGCGCCAGGTGCGCTCATCCACCGACAGAATCTCTACCGCCAGCAACGAAATTGCCAGCGGCAACCAAAACCTGTCTTCACGCACGGAACAAACCGCCAACAACCTGCAACAAGCAGCGGCTTCCATGGGGCAACTCACCGACACCGTCAAACAAAGCGCCGACGCCGCGCGCCAAGCCAACCAGCTGGCCAGCAGCGCGGCCGATGTGGCTGCACGCGGTGGCACCGTCGTGTCCCAGGTGGTGTCCACAATGAATGAGATCAACCACAGCTCCAGGAAAATCGCTGACATCATCAGCGTGATCGATGGCATCGCCTTCCAGACCAATATTTTGGCGTTGAACGCTGCCGTGGAAGCAGCACGGGCCGGCGAACAGGGCCGCGGTTTTGCCGTCGTGGCGAGCGAGGTTCGGAGCCTGGCACAGCGCAGCGCCGAAGCGGCCAAGGAGATCAAGTCGTTGATTGGGGCTTCGGTCGACAAGGTCGATGCCGGTAGCCAACTGGTGGCCGACGCCGGCCAGACCATGGACGAGATCGTCAGTTCCGTGCAGCGGGTGTCAGACATCATTGGCGAAATCACCGCGGCCGCCGGCGAACAGTCCGATGGCATCGTTCAAGTCAGTTCGGCAGTCGGTGAACTCGACTCGATGACCCAGCAAAACGCGGCGCTTGTCGAACAGTCAGCAGCAGCAGCAGAAAGTCTGCGCGGACAAGCTGAGGATTTGGCACGAGTGGTCAGCACGTTCAAGCTGCGTGATACGGCAAGCTGAGCCAGCGCGGGACCTGCGACCGACTGCGAGCTGGGTTGATGCTTGGCATCGATAACTTGTTCCACTCGATTGTCAATAGAAACGCGGAACCCCAGGCGTGGCGTGGCGTAGCGCCCGATGGTAGCGCTCTGATACCGTCACCGATACCGTCAGGATGCCCATGCACAGGAACCAAGGAGCCTGACGAACATGAGGGGCGTGGTCCATTCGAGCGAAGGCGTCGGGCACATGGCGTGGCTATTCAACGGTCGCGATGAGATCTACCTCGACCGTGGCGTTTTTGGGCAGTTGAAATACACCGACTGACGTGCGAGTGTGAGCGCCGACGGGACCCAGCACACTGAACAGGATTTCGGACGCTCCGTCTGCGACCTCACTCTGCTGAGTAAAGCCTTGCGCTGACTGCACATAGACGGAGATACGGGGAATGGCCACCACCTTCTCTAGCGAACCGAGCGAATTCTTCAGCAGCGCCAAGCAACGCATGACGCAGACTTTGGCTGCGATCTGGGCCTGCTCAAGCCCCACTTCTGTACCTGCCGGCCCTATGACAACCACCGTATCACCAACCCGAGGAATCTGACCACTAATGCAAATGTGATTGCCATCTTTGAGCAAAGGAAGGTAGTTGCCTCCGATCTTGATCTCGCCGTCGAAGTTGTAGCCCAGAGCGACGGCCTGGCTCCCGAAGCGTTCATCACGTGACATCGACTGCCCCTCTAAGGTGGTTGGGTGTGGATATCGTCGCCTAAGGTGCCCCACCCTCGATCCCGCATGAAGTCGTCAAGGCCGACATGGCCCGACAACGTGCGCCTTGAAGGAGTGTATTGCGAAGACTGCTGGGTGACGCGTTTGGCCTGGCGGCCGCAGGCCGAGGTCCATTTTAGCGGGCGCGAAAAACTTGGCCTCGACGCTCACATGTGGCGTGTCGCGTCCATGCGGTCATGCAAGATACGCACAACGGCCACGCCGTAGGAGGTAATGCGGAAATAGATCATGTGCCGCTCAACAATGCGCCGGCGATAGCCGGGGCGAATGTGGTCGCATGCAGGCGCCGCTTTGGGCGACCGGGCAAGCTCCGCAAACACCTCGACCAGGTGATCGGTGTAGCGGTCGGCTTGCTCAGCGCCCCATTGCGCAGTGGTGTACTTCCAGATGGCTTGCAGGTCACGCTCAGCGGCGGGAGCAAGGCGGAATTCAGCCATGCGGGGCCCGCATGCCTTGCTTGAAAGCCAGGGGATCAAAGGGGCGCGGCTCGCCGCTGGACTCCCCTTCGATCAAGGCAGCCCGCACGGCCTCGATCTCGGCGCTACGTTCCTGTTCGCGGCGGATGAGGTCGCGGATGTACTCGCTGTCATTGGTGTAATGCCCAGCTTCGATTTGCGCCTTGATCCAACCATCTTGTTGGCCGGTCAGTGTGATGGTCTTGCGCACGGTCGCCATGAGATGCTCCTAAAGTTGAACCGATTGTATGAACTAATCATACTATTGGGGCACATTGGGGTTGATGTTGACTGATGTGATCCAAGGATTGCATTGCGGTGGCGTTCAAAGGCAAAGCATTTTGAATGCTTGCGCCGGTCAGAAATGCAAGGGACTCGCGCCTTTGCAATCTGAATAAAACATGATGCTCAGTGGGATGGGCGTTGTGCATCTGCGGGCGCGCTACGCATGACTCGGGGACAACATGATTCGCTACTTCTTTGCTGTGAGGGACTTGCACCCCTTACTCCTTGCCGGCTTCGCCGGCGCACTCAGGCCTTGTTTTTTCCCAAAAAACGGGACGACCTGAAACGACGCGAAGCAAGGGTAATTTATTCCCACTCGATGGTCGCAGGCGGTTTGCTCGATACATCGTAGGCCACGCGGTTGATGCCGCGCACTTCGTTGATGATGCGGCTGGACACCCTTTTGAGCAGGGCGTAAGGCAACTCGGCCCAGTCTGCCGTCATGAAGTCGCTGGTTTGCACCGCGCGCAGCGCAACCACGTACTCATAGGTGCGCCCGTCACCCATCACCCCCACGCTCTTCACGGGCAAAAATACGGCAAAGGCCTGGCTGGTCAGCTCGTACCAACTCTTGCCCGTGGCTTCGTCTCGGGTTTGGCGCAGCTCTTCGATGAAGATGGCATCGGCGCGGCGCAGCAGGTCGGCGTATTCGGCCTTGACCTCGCCCAAAATTCGCACGCCCAGGCCCGGCCCGGGGAAGGGATGCCGGTAGACCATGTCGGCTGGCAAGCCCAGCGCCACACCCAACTCGCGCACCTCGTCTTTGAATAGCTCACGCAGTGGCTCCAGCAATTTCAAACCCAAGGTCTCGGGCAGACCGCCCACGTTGTGATGACTTTTGATGGTCGTGGCTTTTTTGGCGCCACCACTCTCGATCACGTCAGGGTAGATGGTGCCTTGCGCCAACCAACGGGCAGACTGGAGCTTGGCAGCTTGCGCTTGAAATACCTCGACGAACTCTCGCCCGATGATTTTTCGCTTGGCCTCAGGATCCGTCACGCCTTTCAAGTGCCCTAGAAACTGCGCACTCGCGTCAACGTGAATCACCTTGGCATGCAACCGTCCAACAAACATCTCCATCACGAGTTGAGCTTCGTTCAGGCGCAAGAGTCCGTGATCGACAAAGACACAGGTGAGTTGGTCACCGATGGCGCGGTGGATCAGGGCCGCGGCCACGCTGGAGTCAACCCCGCCGGACAAACCCAAAATGACTTCCTCGGCCCCGACTTGGTCGCGAATGCGGGCGACGGCCTCGTCGATGTAGTTGCCCATCACCCAGTCAGGCCGGGCCTGAACAATGTCCAGCACAAACCGCTCCAGCAGCGCCCTGCCCTGCACGGTGTGGGTGACCTCGGGGTGAAACTGCACGCCGTAGTAGCCCCGCGACTCGTCCGCGATGCCCGCAATCGGGCAGCTGGGCGTGGAGGCCATGAGCTTGAAACCAGGAGGCAGGGCCGTGACTTTGTCACCATGGCTCATCCAGACTTTGAGCATGCCGTGGCCCTCAGTAGTCTGGAAGTCTTCGATCCCCTTGAGCAAGGCGGTGTGGCCGTGCGCCCGGACTTCTGCGTAGCCAAATTCTCGATGGCTGCTGGGCTCAACCTGGCCCCCCTGCTGAACGGTCATGGCAAACATGCCATAGCAAATGCCCAAAACCGGCACGTTCAGATCCCAGACAGCCTGCGGCGCGCGCAGCTCTTGGTCTTCGTAAGTGGAGGCATGGCTGCCGGACAAGATAATGCCCTTGGGCGCGAACTCACGAATGAAGTCGTCGCTGACATCGGACGGGTGAATCTCGCAAAAGACATGCGCCTCGCGCACCCGGCGTGCAATCAGCTGGGTCACTTGAGAACCAAAATCGAGGATGAGTATTTTGTCGTGCATGAGGGCTCGCAAGGAACGGCGGATTGAAAGGGTTTAGGGCTCAAGTGGCCGCTTGAGCAGCCAGCTTGTTGCGTCGCGTGGTGAAATGGCGCAGGGCCAATAAAGCGGCCACGGCTTGCAAAGCGGCAGACAGAAAGAACGGCGCGCCAAGCCGCCAATCATCGGGTGCGAGGTGCGACACCCAGGTGAGCGTGGCACCACCCAACATCGGGGCCAAGACCAACATCAGGCTATTGAGCGAAGAAACCGCACCCAAGGTCTGGCCCTGGGTTTCGGCACTGGCGGCATTGGAAACAATGCTTTGTAAAACGGATGCGGCTGAAAAGCCCAGCAAATTAAGGCCAATCACGGCGTAGACCATCCAGCTCTGAGTCGACAGACCCCACAGCAGATAGGCCACACTGCCAGACACAAGCCCAATGAGCGCCAGCCGCTGCGCACCCCAGCGCGCGAGCAAATGGCGCAGAAGAACCCCCTGGACCAGCACCGAGACCAGCCCCACCACAAAGAGTGACCAGCCGTTTTCAAAGGGGCCCCATTGAAAACGAAACTGAGTGTAGAGAACCCAGGTGGTGTGCAAAATGAACTGGGCCAGGGATGACAGGGCCAGCACCGCCAGCAGCAGCCCCACACCGCGTAACCGAGCCAGGTTGCGCAGGGCGGTGAACGGGTTGGCGCGCCACCAAGCCACCGCCTGGCGGCGCTCAGGTGGCAAGGATTCAGGCAGTACGGCGATGCCGTAGATCAAATTGAGCAACGAGAGCGTGCCTGCCACCCAGAAGGGCCAACGCAGATCAAAGCTGGCCAAAAAACCACCCAGGGCGGGTCCGAGCGTGAAGCCCAACCCAAACATGGCCCCCAACATGCCAAAGCGCTTGGCACGGTCTGCCGGCGCAGTGATGTCGGCCACGTAGGCGTTGGCCGCCGACGCATTGGCTTGCAGGGCTCCGGCCGCGCCGCGCACGACAATCAGCATCCACAGCTGCGACACCAAGGCGGTGGCAAAGAAGCTCAGGGCAAATCCGCAAAACCCCATCAACAGCACCGGACGACGACCATAGCGGTCACTCAAGGCGCCCAACATGCTGGAGCCAAAGAAGTTGGCCAAGCCGTAAGCCCCGGCGGCGCAAGCGGTCCAAAAAGCTTGTGCGGTTTGATTGTCAGTGAACGTGCCCACCAGCCCAGGCAAGACAGGCACGATCAGCCCGACCGACATCATGTCGATCAATACCGTGATCATGATGAAACGCATGGCAGCCGCCTTGGGCTGGCCTGGGGGCGGGGTGGGCACATCCATGAGCGGTGCGGCTATTCAAGCCGGTAGTTGGGTGCTTCTTTGGTGATCTGCACGTCGTGAACATGGCTCTCACGGATGCCCGCCGAGGTAATCTCCACGAACTCGGCCTTGGCATGCAAGTCATCAATGGTGGCGCAGCCGCAGTAGCCCATGGCCGCACGCAGCCCCCCCGCCATCTGAAACATGATGCTGACCATCGAGCCCTTGTAGGGCACACGGCCTTCAATGCCTTCAGGCACGAGTTTGTCAGCGTTGGGGTTGGCCCCGGTGTTGTCTTGGAAGTAACGGTCAGCGCTGCCCTGTTGCATGGCCCCAATGGAGCCCATGCCACGATAGCTTTTGTAGCTGCGGCCTTGAAACAAAACGATCTCGCCGGGGGCTTCTTCGGTCCCCGCAAACATGCCACCCATCATGACGGTGTGGGCCCCGGCCGCGATGGCTTTGGCGATGTCGCCAGAGTAACGAATGCCACCGTCAGCAATGAGCGGCACCCCGGTGCCAGCCAAGGCTTGGGCCACGCTGTCGATGGCCATGATTTGCGGCACCCCAACCCCCGCCACGATACGGGTCGTGCAGATGGAGCCCGGGCCAATGCCGACTTTGACACCATCAGCACCGGCATCGACCAGTGCGCGCGCTGCAACCCCGGTGGCGATGTTGCCGCCAATCACATCCACCTGCGGATAGTTTTTCTTGACCCAGCGCACGCGTTCAATCACGCCACTGCTGTGGCCATGGGCCGTGTCCACCACCAAGGCGTCGACGCCCGCCCGCACCAGCAGCTCAACACGCTCTTCCGTGCCTTCACCGACACCCACCGCGGCGCCGACACGCAGTTTGCCGTGGGCATCGCGTGCGGCGTTGGGAAAATTGGTTTGCTTGGTGATGTCTTTGACCGTGTACAAGCCCCGCAGCTCGAACGCATCATTGACGACCACCACACGCTCAAGCTTGTGCTTGTGCATCAACGCTTTGGCGTCAGCCAACGAAGCGTTTTCATCCACTGTGATGAGCCGCTCTCGGGGCGTCATGATGGCGCTGACAGGGATGTCCGTCCGGGTTTCAAACCGCAGATCGCGACCCGTCACGATGCCCACCACCTTGCCATGATCCACCACGGGGAAGCCCGAAATGCCATGCTGGCGGGACAAGGTGACCACATCACGCACCGGAACTTGGGGCGAAATAGTGATGGGGTCTCGCAGCACCCCAGATTCATAGCGCTTGACGCGGGCGACTTCAGAGGCCTGCCTTTGGGGCGGGAGATTTTTGTGGACGATGCCGATGCCCCCTTCCTGCGCGATGGCAATCGCCAAGCGGGCTTCGGTCACCGTGTCCATGGCCGCAGAGACCAAGGGCAAATTCAGGCGAATATTGCGTGACAGATTGGTCGACAGGGATGTCTCGCGGGGTAGCACTTTTGAGAACGCGGGCACCAACAAGACATCGTCGAAGGTGAGCGCTTTTCCAAGAAGACGCATTGAGGAAGCTCCTGGGGAGGGCAAAGGCCAGTCGGTTCAGACCCGCCTTACCTGAGAACCGACATCGCGTTGCGGCGCAACCGGCTCGAGCACAACACTTGTGCGGGGCTGGTGTGATGCAACATGCTTGGCGACAACCACAAACCACGACAGCTGGAACAACGGCCCTGCTGAGAGGTTGATGGCATGGCTGAGCCGGCCACATCGCACGAAAGCTGTTGATTCTAACCGCCGTGCTGTCAGCTGCAATGGCTAGGTTCTGCGCGCGTCCATACGCCAGAACAACGTGCCAAACCGCACGCTTCAAATCCAGTACCCGGCTTGGCGCATCGCTAAACTGGTAATCGCTAACTTTCCGGGGAATGGTCATGTCGCGTTTGGGCGGATTTGCACTGCTGGTTCTGGTCTTGGTGACGGCCACATCGCCGGCCACAGCTCAGTGGGCATGGCGTGACAAGGCAAAAGACAGCCAAGTCACCTACAGCGACCGCCCTCCTCCTGCGCATGTTCCCGAGCAAGACATTTTGAAGCGCCCCCATCAGTCCGCAACTTACGCGCCTGCGCCTGCGCCTGCGCCTTCAGCGTCAGAGGCTGCATTGAGCAAACCCAGGCTGGTTGACACCAGCCTGGAGGCCAAGCGCAAAGAGGCCGAAAAGCAGGCCGCCGCACAGAAGAAGAAGGAAGCAGAAAAAGTCGCTGCCGCCCGCGCAGAGAACTGTGAGCGCACACGCAAGCAACTGCGCGCCCTGGAAAGCGGCGTGCGCATGTCAAGCGCCAATGCCAAGGGTGAGCTGGAGCCGATGGATGACGCCACCCGAGCCGCCGAAGTTCGCCGCGCGCGTGAGATCGCAGCCAGCGATTGCAAGTAAGGGTGTCCCCTGGCCGTTGATGTCCGATCAAGGCGGGGCCCGACGACGGCGGCCATGACGCTCAACATGCCGGGCATAACGTTGGCGCCGCGCCTCCTTCGGATCCACTTTCAAGGGACGGTAGACCTCGACGCGATCCAGGTCCCGGAGCACCTGGTGGCGTTCACACAGGCGTCCCCAAACACCGCAGGGTGCCTGTGCCAGCTCGGGGTAACGCTCAATGAGCCGGCTGTGTTGGAGGGCCTGCGCGACCGTGGCGCCTGCGCGCAAATACAAGGTCACGGCATCAACGCTGCCAGCCGCGGGGCTGTAGACCACCTCCACAACCAAGCGCACCTCATCGGCGCCCATAAACTTGTTCAGCCCGTTTGACAAACGAGTCGACCATGGTGTTGGCCACACGGTCGAACATCGGGCTGACCAACAGCTCCAAGGCGCGATGACTGAATTGATAACGCAAGTCGAACTCGATTTTGCAAGCTTGCGGCGTATCGCTGCCTGAGGCCTGCAGGGGATGGAACCGCCACGACCCCGCCAGGTCTGAGAATGGCCCGTCAATGAGCGAGACAATCAGTGATTGGTTCTTCTCATGAACGTTGCGGGTGGTGAATGATTGGCGCACGCCCGCATAGGACATGTACAAACGGGCCGTGACTGCATCGTTGTCGCGCAAAAGCACCTCCGCCCGCTGACACCAGGGCAGGAATTGAGGATAGGACTCGATGTCCACCACGAGATCGAACATCTCACGGGGTGAGTACCACAGCAAAACGGACTTGTTCACATGCTTCATACAATGGCGCGATTGTATTGGGGCTTGTTGTGGCTCGCCGACATGGGCCTGTTCGGGGCATCCCTCGCCCGCCATCCGACGGCCTC
Organism: Burkholderiales bacterium; assembly: GCA_031374415.1. Taxonomy (GTDB): domain Bacteria; phylum Pseudomonadota; class Gammaproteobacteria; order Burkholderiales; family Burkholderiaceae_C; genus CANHBY01. The sequence continues at coordinate 786 of JANMGB010000034.1, read as the reverse complement.
TCGAAGCGATCGGCGGCACTCTATGATGCAAGGCTACTTTCACAACACGCCCTCAGCCCTGGCGGCAGTACGGTTCCCATTATGTCCATTGCAGAAAACCGGCGCGCCCGGTTCGACTATCACATCACTGAACGCTATGAGGCAGGCGTTGTCCTGCACGGTTGGGAGATCAAGGCCATACGCGCCGGGCAAGTGCAGTTGACCGACGGCTATGTGGTCATCCGGGACGGGGAGTTGTTCATGATCGGCTGCCGCGTGAATGCTCTGCGCAGCGCCTCAACCCACGTCAACCCAGAAGCCGACCGCACCCGCAAGCTGTTGATGCACAAGGAGGAAATCAAGCGCTTGATCGGCAAGGTTGAACAGAAGGGCTTCACCTTGGTGCCGCTCGATCTGCACTACAAAGACGGCCGCGTGAAGGCGGAAATCGCATTGGCCAAGGGTAAGGCCGAGCATGACAAACGCGACACCGAGAAAAAGCGCGACTGGGACCGGGAAAAAGGCCGACTGATGCGCGCCAAAGTGTCGTCGAAGGCATGACTGGCCTGCCTACCGTCGTGCCAACGTGGGCATGGAAGTGAGCGACACGCTGCATGTGAGAGCGAATAGCCCTCGGGCGCGGCCAACCTGCGCTAGGGCCTGTTATCAAAGCCGTCGTCGGGCAGAAAATGGTCTATTGGAGTGAGCTGCAAGGCGCAAAGCGCAGCAATACCAGTTGGTATTGCGAGCATTTGCTACAAAGCAGATCGCTTCAAGAGGCCGTTTTATGGCTGGCGACGGCTTTGA
>JANMGB010000027.1:0-1095 GCA_031374415.1 Burkholderiales bacterium | reverse complement strand
GCAGCATAAAGTCGATCGCGGCGTTGCCCGTGTCCGCAAAGAAGACGAGCGTCGACGGGCGCCACTCGACATCGAGCGCCATCATGCGCGGCCAGTCCTTGGGTATCTCCGAGCCTGCTGCGACCGTCGCCGCCCACGCGTTCTTCCACAGCGCGAGCGTCGGCGGCTTGCGGAGCGAGATCTTGCGGTGAATCGTCGAGCCAGGCGCCTCGAACACGCGGTCGTCGTCCGGGCACGCAAACAGCGCCTCGATGCGACTGGTGTCGGCAAAGACGTCGATCTCCTTCGCCGTCGGGCGCGCCGGGCCGCCGAGTTCGACGCCGAGCCTGGGCCAAAAGAGCGTCGACGCGTCGAAGCGCACCAAGAACTGCAACTGCAGCATGCTGTACGTCAGAAGCACCCACACACGCTCAAAATCTTTGCCCGTGCCATCGAGCACGTCAAAAATCAGCGTCGACACGAGCGCCCGAAAGGCGAGACGCAAATCGGTGCGTCCGCCGTCGCCTCTGGGCAAGCTGTCGACGTAGCGCAACGACATGGCCGGCGCAGCGGGCTCGGCAGTCGCCAGCTGGTCGGCGTTGAGTAGCGCCGACAACGCCGCGTCTCGACCAAACTGAGTCGGACCGGTGCTGGAAAACGGCTCAAAGTCGACGCTCAGCAACGACGGCAGCAGGTAGGTCGCAAATTCAGATTCCCGTCGGTCGACAGCGAATAGAGCGTTGAGCAGCGCCGGCCGATCCGCGGCCGCAATTGGACCGCGGCGTGCCTTTTCCGTCAGGAGTTCGATGACGCGGGAGATGTCGCGCGGTCGTCCGCCCGTGGCGGCCAGCAGCGACCACGTCTCCTGCGTGAACGGTCCGACAGCGGGCCAATTGATCCGCGCTGTCTGTTCGATGGCGCCCTGCACGGCACCGTCCCAGACGTCAAACGTGCCGAGTGGCAGCCACACCAGCTTGCGGCCCGACGCTGGCGACGCCTGCGACCACGGCGCCATCACCGTCAGGCCCGTGAAGACGGCACCGCGGCGACCACGGGCCGCGTCGACCCACGCCACGACGGTGTCGTAGGCATAGTTCTCGTGCGGCAATTTGTCGA
>JANMGB010000010.1:0-1584 GCA_031374415.1 Burkholderiales bacterium | reverse complement strand
AGGCGGTTGGCGAAGGTTCGTTGGTGTTGGCGGCAATGGTGGCAGGCGTGAGGCGGTTGCATGTCGTGGTTGTTTTGCTGTGCCAGCTGTGGCAAGGTTCGGGGCAGGTAAGGTGGGTGTGTGTTTGGGGGCCGCATGTTTATCCTGTGGCCCAACCCGGCGCTCGAGCGGACCGACAACAGCGGCGCTTTTTGAGTGCTTCATCAACATAGGCGGCGCTGTTGTCGGCCGCTCAGCTACAACGTTGGGCTTCTTTGCTCAAAAGGGAAAGCCAAACAGATCGAGAAGTTTGGCGCGTGCGAAGGTGGTAGCGAGGCGGTTGTCCAGTGCGCTGCGCTGTAGCACCCTTGCAGCCAGCGCGCCCGAAGTGAGGCATGCGCAAGGACTCGGGGCATGCGGTGGGCGCTGTGTTCGGCGCCAGGGGTTGGTTCCGCCGAGTCACCAGACCGCCCGAGACGGTGGAGGTTAGGCGGGCTGTGTAGTGTTTGTGGGCCGGTGCGGTGGTCAGCAGAGAAGGCCTTGTGTTTGAAAGCTCGCTGAGGTGGTGGCGGTGAGGTCGCTGGCATGTCCCGGTTGTTTTGCTGGGTCAGCTGTGGCAAGGTTCGGGCAGGCAAGGTGGTGTGTGTTTGGGGGCCGCATTATTTATCCTGTGGCCCAACCCCCCGCTCGAGCGGACGACCCTATGGCGGCTTCTTTTTTTTGTTAATCCAGCATCGGCGGCGCCATAGGGTCGCCGCTCAGCTGCTACGTTGGGCTTTTCTCTCCAGCGGTTCAAGCGCTCAGAAGTTACGGCAAGGGAGAGTGTTCGGCAGTCCCAATCGCAAAAGGCTGAGGTGGTGTGCGAAGGCAGCCGGTGCAAGCGCTCAAGCGGGCTGCCTGTCCGTCGGCAGTCAGCGCAAGGTGGGTGGTCAGCCAGGTGGTTCGCGAAGGCTCGTTCGTGATGGTGGCCGTGGTGAGTTGCCAGCGGTGAAACTGCGTAGTGTTTGTAGGCTGGCGCAAAGGGTCAGCCGCAAATGCCTTGTGTTCTGCAGGCCTCATCGCTAAGACCTGAGGTGGTGTGCGAAGGCAGCCGGCGCCAACGCTCAGGCGGGCTGCCTGTCCGTTGGCAGTCAGCGCACGGTGGGTGGTGGCTCAGGCAGGCGGTTCGCGAAGGCTCGTTGGTGTTGGCGGCAATGGTGGCAGGTGTGAGGCTGCGGCATGTCCTGGTTGTTTTGCTGGGCCAGCTGTGGCAAGGTTCAGGTAGGCAAGGAAGGTTTGTGTTTGTGGGCTGCACGATGTGTCTGCGGCCCAACCCCCCGCTCGAGCAGACCGACAACAGCGGCGCTGATTGAGTGCTTCATCAACATAGGCGGCGCTGTTGTCGGCCGCTCAGCTATTACGTTGGGCTTCCTGCGAAGCAAGGCCAGAGGGCTCGTGAGCTTGAGCGTGCGACGGTGAGGCTGGAGCGTAAGCGTTCGGCGAACGACATCCTTGCGCCGAAGATGGAGGCGTGTTGAAGGTTGAAGGCGGATCTACGCGGCGGCGGTGGCAGGGGCGGCGGGGGCGGCGTTCGGCGGGGCGGTATCGACGGCCGGTCGCCAGTTG
>JANMGB010000009.1:0-3261 GCA_031374415.1 Burkholderiales bacterium | reverse complement strand
AGGCGGTTGGCGAAGGTTCGTTGGTGTTGGCGGCAATGGTGGCAGGCGTGAGGCGGTTGCATGTCGTGGTTGTTTTGCTGTGCCAGCTGTGGCAAGGTTCGGGGCAGGTAAGGTGGGTGTGTGTTTGGGGGCCGCATGTTTGTCCTGTGGCCCAACCCCCCGCTCGAGCAGACCGACAACAGCGGCGCTGATTGAGTGCTTCATCAACATAGGCGGCGCTGTTGTCGGCCGCTCAGCTATTACGTTGGGCTTTTCCCCGGCATGCGATCCAACGCTCAAGCGCTTTGCTGAGAAGTTGGGGCAAGTTGCGACAACTGGTTTGACAACCGCCGGAATTGCGTGGGAGCAAGGCTCAGGAGGCAGCCTGTTCTGCGGCAGTCAGCGATCAGTGGGAAGCGGTTTGAGCAAGAAGCCTGAAAAGACGTTCGGCTTGGTAGTGGCGCAGCGGTAAGATCGGCCAGACCGCGTTGCTCCAAAGGAAGTTGTATGCCGCAATCATTTAATTCTCTTGAAATTGAAGCGCTCAAGCTCCCGCCAGAAGAGCGAGTACTGCTTGCTGACCACCTGCTTGCCAGTGTTGGTGGCAATCCTGAGATAGAAGCGGCTTGGGCTGCTGAGGTTGAGCAAAGATTGACTGAGGTTGAGATCGGAAATATCCCATTGATTCCAATGGAAGAAGCTATTCGCCGAGCCAGACAGTCTCTTTCATGAAGGTTACTTTTCTTCCACAAGCTGGACGGGAACTGACTGAGGGCGCACTTTTCTACGAAAGGGAGGCGTACGCTGAAGTCGGTCATGCTTTCATTGCGGAAGTTGAGCGTTCTGTACGGTTGCTTGCAGAACACCCAGAGCTTGGTGCTCGGTGGCGAGGTGCCATACGGCGCCTTCCGTTGCGTCGGTTTCCATACAGCGTTGTTTATTACTTGCATGATTCGGAGATTCGAATTCTTGCCATAGCTCATCAGCGTAGGAAGCCTGGATTTTGGCAGGGGCGCATCTAATCAAGCGTGGGGTCGTATGGTGAGTCGCTTGGCCCAACCCCCCGCTCGAGCAGACCAACAACGGCGGCGCTGATTGAGTGCTTGATCAACAAAGGCGGCGCCGTTGTCGGCCGCTCAGCTATTACGTTGGGCTCTTTTTCTCAAGCGGTGCGAGCGCCGGGGCTTAACCCGACACCAAGCGTAGCGTCACCTTACAAACGCCACTTGCACAGGAAAGCGCGATGCCGATGGTTGTGTATCTGCCGTTGTAATACCCAACGCAGAGGACGTCTTTTGCCTGCTCCTGATATTTTCCGAACTCGCCTTTCGATTGATTTTCGGCAAAGTCTTCTGCAGAGTTCTTTAGCCCCATAGGCTTGCAACGGCCTGCGTAAAAATTCCGAACCTCTGGTTCCGAGAGCAGGGTTGAGAAACTCGTCTCAACCGAGTAGCCAGGATCGGAGTCATATCTGAACCGACTTGGATCTGATGATTCTGGCGGCAAACCAAGTTGCCTCAACTCAGGCGCAGGCCTTAGACCAATGCCATCCCAAAACGAGCCGATCAAAAGTTGGGCAGACCGGCCTGCGATGGGGGCTTGACTGTCGCCTGGTGGCTGACCAAAACCGCGATAAATTGCAATCCCCACTGCGGCACAGGCTAGGCCTACAACGAGGCTTTTCCAGAGCTTCATCTGTTTTTCTTGGGAAGCATCTTGTGCATGCCGGTTGAGAAGAAGTGCGCGTCGTTTAGTCTGTCCCCCGTGATGCGAGGACCGATGTAGCCGATATAAGGCATGACGAACAGTCTCCCATGTGCTGCCGGGCGTATGGAGTCGAAGTCCGAGGGCATCGACTGTGGAGAGTCCTTGCACTCTTCACAGTCAAAATAAACCGGGTAGGACGCCTTGTTTTTGATTGCGCCCAATCCGCCGCGTTTGTTTGCCTCAACGTACACGTCGTACGCCTTGTCCCGAGATATGACTCCGCATTTCCGGGCGATTGTCTCTTTGTTCAGCCCGCGCAGCGCCATGTAGAAGCCGAGCTTGTTGGAAGTCATGTCCTCGACGCTATACGAGCTGCCGCTGAACTCACGCAGGGCAATCGAACCTTGCCATCCTTCGAGGTCACGTCCTGCCGACTCGAAGATCGCCAAAGCTACAGATGCCTTTTCTGAATCCGACAGCCCCTTCTTGATGACCCAATGGCGCTCGAGCATGTGACCCATCCCCGACGAAAACCCGTAGTAGATGACAAAAGCACGGTCTCCGTCGAGGAAATAGTTTTGCTTATTGTCGAAGGGTACTCTGCTCGCTTCAGCTCGGAGCTGATCAATGAGCGGCCGATGCTGACGAAGATCCGCGTGGGCCCAGTCAATCCATCCGCAGCGGCAAGAATAGTCGTAACGTGGGTCAAACTGTCGATTTGCCATTGCTCCGATTGCCATGTGAGCGAAAGCGCCCATTTTGGATGAGAAGTCGAACAGCAGTGTTAGCAAATGTTTTAGGGCGTCTTCACCAGACGCCGATCTCGATGCTGTCCACCGCGATCTGCTTGTGCGCGACGGCTGCCATGGTGGCAGGCGTGAGGCGGCTGCATGTTGAGGTTGTTTTGCTGGGCGAGGTGTGGCAAGGTTCAGGCAGGCAAGGTGGGTGTGTGTTTGGAGGCCGCATTATTTATTCTGTGGCCCAACCCCACGCTCGAGCGGACGACCCTATGGCGGCTTCTTTCTTTTGTTAATCCAGCATGGGCAGCGCCATAGGGTCGCCGCTCAGCTGCTACGTTGGGCCGCGTTTTGCTTATCGTGGAGGTCGAAATTGGAATACCGGTACAGCCTTGAAGACTGTGATGTTCCTGAGGTCCGACGGGCCGCGCTTGGGGAATACCGCATCTTCCGGCGCAAGTGCCTTGAATACATACGAGGTGCAGCCGACACCTCAGTTATGAATCAAGTGCACGATCTTGCTTGGCACACGGTCGTGTTCCGAACGCTGAACGAGGCGCGTCGTCTTGAGCCTGAGCGCTTGGTAAATGGAGCTCTTTGGGAGTTGACAACAGCTGGTTACGCGAGCTTGATGAGCTTGGGCATCCGTAAGCTGGTGGATAGAAATTCACGAACTGACTCACTCTGGAACGTGGTTGAACTAGGGGCTGTTCGGAAAAGAAGTCGGGGAGAATGGCGGCCTTTTGAGGCAGATGACCGAAGAACGCCACGCGTTGGATGACGAGCAGTGGGAGAGGTTGGGGAAGGTGTTGCCACGTAGTCAAGGAGGTCAAGGAAG
>JANMGB010000200.1:0-2003 GCA_031374415.1 Burkholderiales bacterium | reverse complement strand
TGACTTTAAAATATTTCCACAAAAGAGGGTGATGCTGTTTACTGTTGCAAGCAATAATGTGATCACAAGTTTGAATTATTTCGTCAGCACCACCTTTGCCTTCTATACTGATTTTCGTATTTTCCAGAAAAGATTTTGGATCTTGATCGTTGTCTTTAAAATTACTCAAAATATTACGAACAAAATAAGCTAAATCCTGGGTTTGATCTGCGTTCTGCGTTCTTCTTCTTCTTCTTCTCACCTTGACCACGTTGTGGAGCGCGACAGCACCATTGTGGCGTGCGTGCGCGTACGAGTAGATGAAGTTGGACACGACAGGCAGGACGACTGTGGCAAACGCGCCAGCCAGCAGAACAGACGAGAGACCGCGCACACGAATGCGCGTCTCGCCAGCTTCGGTGCTGTGGACGAGTAACAGAAACACGAAAAACGCCCAGACAATAGTCATTGTTTGTGCGTCTTCGAAGTTTTCGTTTTTTGCTTCTTTCTCACGAGTGGTTGGTCGCCGACGCGCGCAGACAGCTGGTATGCCAAAGAGAGGTCATGGCACGACTCTGAGAACGTGCCACGAGACACCAGGACACCGGAATCGAGAAAAAAAAAAAAAGAATTCCGAAAAAATTCGGAAAATCTGGATTTTTGGTGGTTTTGGTAGACGTGACGGCAGCAGCTCTCACTTACAGAGTGTTGAGCCGAGGTGTCGGTAAGCACAATCCACGTGGCTGCGCGTGTCGCCGTGGCCGCGGCGCGCCACAGCTGCGAGGTGCGTCGGGTGCGAGCGCATCGCACGTGGTTGTACAGAAGAGGCGTCGATGCATCGTTGGCGTCGATCGGCGACGAGCGCCGTGCCATGCACGACAAGATCAAAGAGCATAAAAGTGCCGTTTTTCGTTCGCTGTGAGTTGTGCGCCCTCGTCGTGTAGCGCTTTTTGCGCGTGTGCGAACGTGCCACCATAGTTGGCAAGGTCGAATCAACGACGGCGCATGGTCGCGCACCGACGCGGTCGCTGGTACATGAACGGCGAAAACTCGTTCGCTGGTGGTGCGCGACGCGACGATGCCGACGTCTGTGGCTGCTACGGCATACATAATGCATCAATGAAAGTACGTCGGCGAGCGCAGGTGACCTCAATCGCGTTCTATGCCGCGAAAGTGCGTGCAGGACTCGTTTCGGCAGTCGGATGCGCCGCACAGAGGTCTGCAGCTGATGAACTGCAGGGAGTACATCACTGGCGGCACGTTGGTGTGGCTGCCAACATCAGCACGGCCCAACCACGTCAACGCGCCAACAGGCCGTCGAGGCCAGAGTCACAACGAAGCACGGTACAAGCAGGACTCTTCACGAAGTTTACTGCGCCTGAAGCTGTAACTGTGGTACGAGAGTTTGCACCCATGCCGACCGAAAGGCGGCGCTCAAAGGCGCACGCGGCGGCGTCAGACAAAGACTCGACGCTGGTGGCGCCGCCGCACCCGCGTCTTGTTCTCCTTCTTGTCGATTCGAGCAACGGCACATGGCGTGCCATCGAGCGACATGCACGCCGACAAGCCGCTCGACCAGCTCCGGCCGCAGCAACAGAACACAAACGCGCCGCCGACCTTGAGATTCGCGGCATTGCAGATGCGTCGCTCGAACCGATGATTCGTTGTTGACTCGACGGCGCATCGCAGCCGCCGCAGGCAGTGCACGTTGCAAGTCTTCTCGATCCGCTGTTGAGGCGGACCACAGCGCAAGCATGGGTTCACCACTCACCACTCACCACTCACGATCACCGCCAGCAGCCAGCCAACGCACACGGTTTCGCGTGAGTCGCACTCAGAGAAGCTTGATCACGCCAGCTGCAGAAGTCGCAGTCTGACGGCGCTGCAGGTCGTTGGGCGAGTCCAAAATACGCACAACATGTCCCCGCACATTGCACGATACAATGCCCTGCAGGAGAACGCAGAAGCAAGATGTTCAATCTTGACCGGAAACGTCAATACACGCCGCCGAGCCGCGACCCGAA
>JANMGB010000337.1:0-18334 GCA_031374415.1 Burkholderiales bacterium | reverse complement strand
ACAAATAAAAACGATGCGTTTGGGGTCAGGGCAAGGCGCAAACCACAGCGATACCTGTAGGTATCGCGAGGATTTGCAACGCCGCCATGGCCCCAAAGGCGCGTTTTTATGTTCCAGATAGCGTGCAACACTGCACTAGGTTCAATCTTGGGCCGCGCGGCGCAGCGTCTCAACCACCGGCTGGCGCAAGACCTCACGCAAGCCCCACCACCCAGCCGCCCAGGCCAACAAAGCGCCGGCCAGCAAGCCTGCCAGTGGCACCCAAGGAGACGGCCGCCACCGGAACTCAAAGACAAACTCCGCGAGCCCCCAACCCACTGCCATGGCCGCCAACGAAGCCAGCGTGCCCGCCAACGCTCCCACACCCAACAATTCAGCGCGCTGCACCTGGGCCAACAACTTGCTGCTCGCCCCCAGGGCCCGCATGACAGCGAACTCCCGGGACCGCGACTCTCGGGTGGCGGTGACCGCAGCAAACAGCACCACCAAGCCTGTGGCCAAGGTAAAGCCGAACAAGAACTCAACGGCTTGAATGACTTGATTCAACACCCCTTGAATCTGGCGAATCGAAGCAGACACATCGACGTTGGTGACATTGGGAAAGAGTCGACTCAGCCCACGGTCAAAGCCCGGCGCCTCTGGCGCGCGAAAAGCCGCCACGTAGGTGGGCGCTGCCTCCGGCCATTGCGACACAGGCCGCATGACGAAGAAGTTGACGCGCATGGAACTCCAGTCAAGCTTGCGAACGCTGGTGATGCGCCCCTGCGCCACCTGCCCCGCCATGTCAAAGCGCAGCTCATCACCCAAACGCAAACCGAGCTCGTCAGCCAGCCCCTTCTCGACGCTCAAGGCACCTGCCTGCTCAGGAATCCACTGGCCTTCACTGACCTGGTTGGAATCCGGCAATTGCGCGGCAAAGCTCAAATTGAACTCGCGGTCGACCAGGCCTTTGGCGCGCGCGCTGCTGTAGTCCTCGGCAGCCACCATGCGCCCATTCACCGCCACCAAGCGTGCGCGAAGCATCGGGTACCAGTCAAACTGCGTGACGCCCTGCTCACGCAAGTGGGCCTGAAAAGGCTCCGCCTGGTCGGGCTGGATGTTGATCACAAATCGGTTCGGTGCATGCGCTGGCGTGGCCTGGCGCCAGCTGTCGATGAGGTCGGTGCGCAGCAAAATCAGCAGCACCAAGGCCAGCAACCCCATGCTCAGCGCACACACCTGCAACACCGCATAACCGGGTCGTGCCGCAATCTGGCGCGTGGCCAGCACCAACCAGCGCGGCGCCCGCGTCTCGGGAACCGCCCGGCGCAAAGCCATCACGCTCAATCCGCCCATCAAGGCAAACACCAACCCCGCGGCAGCAAACCCACCCACCGCAATCAGCCCCAGAAGCACATCGTTGGCGACAGCCAACAACAGGCCCACGAAGCCCAGCACGCCGGCCACCAGCACCACGACCGAGGCGGGCTTGAGCCCCCCCACGTCGCGCCGAATCACTCGCAAAGGTGGCACTTGCGCCAACTGCAGAACGGGCGGCAGGCCAAATCCGAGCAACAAAGCCAGACCCACGCCCAGTCCAAACACCGCCGGCCACAAAGTCGCTGCAGGCAAATCGGTGTTGAGCAAGCCGGCCAGCAACGCCACAAACACATGATGCACGGCGTAGCCTAACGTCACGCCCAACAGACTGGCCACAATGCCGGCCACCGCAAACTCAGCCGTGTATTGCGCTGCGATCTGGCGCTGAGACTGACCCAACACCCGCAACATGGCGCAATCGTCCAGGTGCCGCAACGCGAAGTCTCGCGATGCAATCGCCACGGCCACGGCCGAAAGCAGGGCCGCCAGCAAGGCCACCAGGTTCAAGAACTTGGCCGCTCGGTCGATGGTTTGCCTGAATTCCGGTCGCCCTGTGTCGAGCGATTCCAGCTGCACATTGCGCAAGGCAAGGGTCTCGATTTCCGACTCGGCCCACGTTTGAAACTGCTTGACTACCGCATTGTCTTGGCTGGGGGAGGCCACCGCCAAGCGATACCGTATCCGGCTGGCAGGCTGCACCAATTGCGTTGCCGCAAGGTCCGTCTGGTGCAGCATCACCCTCGGAGAAAAGTTCATGAACCCCGCCCCGCGATCAGGCTCGTTCAGGATGATGCGATCGATCTTCAAGCTCGCATCCCCAAGGAGCAGCGGGTCACCGACCGTCAGGCGCAGGGCCTCAAGCACACCCGCTTCGACCCACACTGACCCCGGGGCGGGGCCCTGAGCCACTAACTCTTCGCTGCCCTCGGGGGACTGAACGCGCAAAACACCACGCAGCGGATACCCCCCCCCAACGGCCTTGATGGCCACCAAGCGGCTACCTCCGCCTTGGCCCTCAGCTGCCCGAGCCATGCTGGGGAACGTGAGCGAGCTCGAGACCTTGAGCCCGAGAGCCTGCGCATGAGCCGAGAAAGCCTCAGGCAAGGCCTGATCACTCGCCAGCACCGCATCGCCCCCCAGCATTTGGCGGGCATCTCGGGCCAGCCCGCTATTGAGGCGATCAGCAAAAAAACTCACGGCCGTCAGGGCGGCCACGGCCAGCGCCACCGCGAGCATCAACAACCTCAACTCACCGGCACGGGCGTCGCGGGCCATTTGCCGAAGGGTGAGGCGTCCCAATAAGGTCAGTGATTTCATCGCATCACATTACACGAGTTAGGGACTGTTCGGAGCAGTCCTCGCCGTTCACCCACCGGCGACATGGCCTCGCATACCGGAGATTGGCCTGGCAATTGACCGCCAAACCAGCCCGCCAATCCGCCCGTTCAACTGGATCGCTGCATGGACGCTCGAAGCGCCTCGGTCAACTGGGACAGGCTGTCTTGCAAGTGCGCCCGTGTTTCCACAGACAAGCTGGAACGTTGCAAGCTCCCCCGCAGCTTGGCCTGCAAGGCGGTGGCATGCCAGCGCAACAAGCTCAGGGCATCGGGCGGCAAGTTGTTGGCAGCGGGGCCACGTACCAACAAGCTCTGCAACCGTTTGAGGTGCTCACGTTGCAGATTGCGACGCAAACTGTCAATCTCCTGGCCGGCGTTCAACTCACTCCAGATGGCGCTTTGCAAGGTCAGATAGACCTCGTTCAATGACATGGGTGGATTGGATCCTGCCGGGGCATAAAGTGCGGCCTCCAGTAAGCGACTGGCGGTGCTGGCGTTGTAAAGGCGCTCCAGGGCCGCAGTTTGAAGCTGCAAGACGGCCGTGGGCACGCTGGGCGGGCCACTGCGATCAGATTCTTCGTAGTCGGTGATCGCGCCAGCCAAAAACTCCGGCTTGAAGCGGAAGCTGTCGGCGTTGAAAAACCCCTGCGTCACGAGTTTGAGTGCGGTGCGCTGCTGCGCGGCGGGCACGGGCACATAGGCCGGGGCCGCACCGGGCCGAGGTGGCACGCGCGAGGTGTACACACCACCGACGTACTTGCTTGCCAACTCGGCGGCCGAGCCCAGGCGAGCAAATCCTCTGAGCAACACCCGTCGCTGTCGGGTGATGTCGTCACCCGGGCGAACCCCGCGGTCTTGCACCCGTTGCCACAACTCACGAGCCAACTGCAAACGCCGAGCCCAAAAAGCCAGCGGGTCACTGCCCAAGTCAAAGCGATTGACCAGGGGGTCAATGCCTCCAGCACCTGTCCCCGCATCGGCATCGTCAGCGTAGGCCAGACCCGGCTCGGTACTGCGCCCCGCGATCTTGGCCAACTCAGCCCCCTCTTGAGCCGGGTCCAGCGAACGATAGGCGTACTCAATGGCCCAACGATCATAGATCCCCAAGCCCCCCTGGACCAAGCTCGAAGGCTTCTCGCTGTTCAAGGGAAGGTTGACGCCGTTGTAGTCCATCACCGAGGCTGAAATGCCGTGGGTGGCGGTGAAATTTTTGTCTTGCAGCTGGGCCGCCGTGTAGGCCGTCGAGCCCTTGAAGTTGTGGCGCAAACCCAGGGTGTGACCCACCTCGTGCGTGATGGTGTCTTTGATCACCGCCTGCACAAAAGCTTCCGCCTCAGGGCTGTCGGGATCCAGATCACCGCGGGCCTCCAAGATGTCCATGGCAAAGCCCATTTCAGCCACCGCACGGTGGCTGAAATCGCACACCATGGTTTCGCTGCCGGGCCAGCTTGTGCGATGCGCAAATCCACCATCTTCCACGATCAGTCGGCGCGCACCGCGACCGAAGATGTCACTCATGGCAATGTCGGCGTCCAAAATTTCACCGGTGCGTGGATCCGAGTGGTGTGGCCCGATCGCGACATTGGCGTCCGCCCCCACATACCAACGCACCGACGCATGACGCGCATCATGGGTGCTCCAGTCGGCGTTATCGGCTTGCTGGCGGACCTCAATGGCGTTTTGAAAGCCAATGTCTTCAAAGGCCTTATTCCACTCCAAAATGCCCGCAGTGACGGCTGCGCGGTAACGGTAGGGAATGTTTTTATCAAGCCAATAAACAATGGGTTGCCGCGGTGGAGACAAAGCCGCTTGGGGGTCTTTCTTTTCCAAGCGCCAGCGGTTGATGAACCATTGACGCGGCTTGAGCTTGCGGTCGTCGCTCAGGTCGGTCACGGCATCGGCAAAATGGCCCAGGCGGGTGTCACCCAAACGCGGGCGCATGGGCTGCTCAGGCAGTTTGCTGAAATTCACGACCATGCCCACAAAAATGCTGCGTGGGTCGGGCGTGGACGGCAACACCACAGGCGGCGTATTGGGTGCGCCTATGGCCGGCAAACGGCCCGTGGCAAAGTGCAAACGCAGATTGAAGGAGGCTTGCTCATCCGTTGTGTGGGCGCGCTCAATGAAGGAGTTGCCGCGATCCAGGCTATAGCTCAGACGAAAAGCACGCTCCAGCGAGGTCCCATAGCTCATCAGGTCCGACACCATAAAAGACGCGTCGACCAACACCGATTTGCGCTCCGGGTGGGGCGCACTGACGATCGCCATGGAGGCCAGCAGGCTGTTCGAAAAACCGTCTTGCACCGCCGCCTTGAGAGGGGCGTTGTCAGCGACATAGAGGGTATTGAGGGCCACGAGTTGGATCTGCTGGCCGGCCAACTTGCGAAAACTCACCAGCCAATCGGGCCCCATCCAACCCGCGTACAAACCGCGCTCACCGACCGAACTGCTCACGTTCACCGACATCTGTACGGGTGTGGCCTCGGGACGCAACAGGGATTCTGGGATTTCGAGCCAGACACGTTCCGCCTTGCGCCACACCGGCAACCAACCCGTCTGCTGGGTGGCACCAGCGATCACCTCAGCAAACGGCTTAGGGGCGATGGGGTCGGGCCGCGCCGCAGGCGCAGCACCAGAGGCCGCAGGCGCAGCAGCGGAGGCCCCAGGTGCCGCTGCCACCTCGGGCTTGGCAACGGGTGCCGTGGCGCAGCCGGCCAACCACAAGGCCACCGCCACCCCGGCGCCCAGTTGCCATGTGCTCATGGGGCGCCTTACTTCAAGGCCTTGAAGCGCACTCGCTTGGGTCGCGCACCCTCTTCGCCCAGGCGCTTGCGTTTGTCGGCTTCGTACTCTTGGTAGTTGCCATCGAAGAAGACCCATTTGGAGTCGCCCTCGGCGGCCAAAATATGGGTGGCAATGCGGTCCAAGAACCAGCGATCATGGCTGATGACCATGATGGTGCCAGCGAACTCCAGCAAGGCGTCTTCCAAGGCACGCAGGGTTTCCACATCCAAGTCGTTGGACGGCTCATCCAGCATCAAGACGTTGCCACCTTGGGCCAGAGTTTTGGCCAAATGCAAGCGACCTCGCTCCCCCCCCGAGAGGTTGCCCACCAGCTTTTGCTGGTCATTGCCCTTGAAGTTGAAGCGGCCGATGTAGGCCCGGCTGGGCATCACAAACTTGCCCACGACGATGTTGTCCAGACCGCCCGAGACGTCTTGCCAGACCGTCTTGTCGCCATCCAGCGATTCACGGCTTTGGTCCACGAAAGCCATCTTCACCGTGGGACCGATTTTGACGTTGCCTGAGTCGGGTTTTTCTTGGCCGGAGATCATGCGAAACAAGGTCGACTTGCCCGCACCGTTGGGGCCGATGATGCCCACAATGGCGCCCGCAGGCACTTTGAAGCTCAGGTCATCGATCAAAACGCGTTCGCCAAAACTTTTGCTCACGCCTTCAAACTCGATCACTTCGTGGCCAAGGCGATCCGCCACCGGGATGAAGATCTCGTTGGTCTCGTTGCGCTTTTGGTATTCGACATCGGACAGCTCTTCAAAGCGTGCCAAACGCGCCTTGCTTTTTGCTTGCCGACCCTTGGGGTTTTGGCGCACCCACTCCAACTCCTTCTTCATGGCCTTGACGCGCGCGTCTTCAGACTTTTGCTCTTGCTCAAGGCGCGATTCTTTTTGCTCCAGCCAGGTGCTGTAGTTGCCTTTCCAGGGGATGCCAGATCCGCGGTCCAGCTCCAAAATCCATTCAGCCGCGTTGTCCAGGAAGTAGCGATCATGGGTGATGGCGACCACGGTGCCCAAGAACCGCGCCAAGAATTGCTCCAGCCAATCAACGGACTCAGCATCCAAGTGATTGGTGGGCTCGTCGAGCAGCAGCATGTCGGGCTTGGACAGCAACAAACGGCACAACGCGACGCGACGCTTCTCCCCGCCCGACAACTTGCCAATCACGGCATCCCAGGGCGGCAGCCGCAGCGCATCGGCCGCCAACTCCAGCTGCAAGTCGGTGTTCTCAGAACCGGCAGCGGCAATGACGGCTTCCAGCTCGGCTTGTTCGGCGGCCAGCTTGTCGAAATCCGCGTCCGCATCGGCGTACTCAGCGTAAACCTGATCCAGGCGAGCCTTGGCGGCCAGCACGCCCCCGATGCCTTGCTCGACAGCCTCCCGCACGGTCTGGTCAGCATCGAGCTCAGGCTCTTGCGGCAAATAGCCGATCTTCAAGCCCGGCATGGGCACGGCTTCACCCTCGATGTCCTTGTCGACGCCGGCCATGATTTTGAGCAAAGTCGACTTGCCCGAACCATTCAAACCCAACACACCGATCTTGGCGCCAGGAAAAAAGCTGAGCGAGATGTTCTTGAGAATTTGGCGCTTGGGCGGAACGATTTTCCCCACCCGGTTCATCGTGAATACGTACTGAGCCATTGTGTTGTGTAGCCTTGCCTTAATGGAATGTGATGGATGCGGGAAATGACAGGGCTGCCTTGCACACCCGCGCACCGCTTGAAGCCGTCTATTGTGACCGCAGTCACGCCCCTGACCCACAGATAAAAACAATGCAACCTGCTTTGCAGGGCCGGGCTAGAATGCCGCACCCAGCGCCAAAGCCAGTCATCGCGCTGCTGTCAATCCCGACCTGCGCTACTTGAGCGCCCTCTTTGTGCCTGCGACTGGCGTTCTTGCTGAGAGCGGCGGGCATTCTCCCTCCTTTGCGTATTTTCCTCATGTCCTTTGAGTCTCTGGGCTTGGCCGAGCCCATCCTGCGCGCTGTGCGCGAAGCCGGCTACGACACACCAACGCCCATCCAAACCCAAGCCATCCCGATCGTGCTGTCAGGCCGGGATTTGCTCGGCGGCGCCCAAACCGGCACCGGCAAAACCGCCGGCTTCACCTTGCCCATGCTGCACCGCCTGATGCAGCAACGCCCACCTCGTGACGCCAAAGGACGCACCCCCGTGCGGGCCTTGATCCTGACCCCCACACGCGAGCTGGCCGCGCAGGTCGAAGAAAGCGTGCGCATTTACGGCAAGCACTGCCAACTCACCAGCATGGTCATGTTTGGCGGGGTGGGCATGCAGCCCCAAATTGACAAGCTCCGCCGCGGTGTCGACATCCTGGTGGCCACACCGGGCCGCTTGCTCGATCACCACCAACAAGGCACCCTGGACTTGCGCCACATTGAGATCTTTGTGCTGGATGAAGCGGACCGCATGCTCGACATGGGCTTCATCCACGACATCAAAAAAGTGCTGGCCATCGTGCCACCGCAAAAACAAAGCCTGCTGTTTTCAGCCACCTTCAGTGATGAGATTAAGGCCCTGGCCGACAAGCTCCTCAAGCAACCAGCCTTGATTGAGGTGGCACGCCGCAATCAAACCGCCGACACCATTGCGCAGAAGGTGCACCCGGTCGGGCGCGAGCTGAAGAAAGACCTGCTCACCCACCTGATCAAGTCCAACGACTGGCACCAGGTCTTGGTGTTCACCCGAATGAAGCATGGCGCCAACCGCCTGGTGGAACATCTGCTCAAAGAAGACATCTCGGCCATGGCGATCCACGGCAACAAGAGCCAAACGGCCCGCACCAAAGCCCTGGCTGACTTCAAAGCGGGCAGCCTGCAGGTGCTGGTGGCCACAGACATTGCGGCGCGAGGCATCGACATCGACCAACTGCCCCACGTGATCAACTATGAGCTGCCC
The DNA here is from genome assembly GCA_031374415.1 of Burkholderiales bacterium. Taxonomy (GTDB): domain Bacteria; phylum Pseudomonadota; class Gammaproteobacteria; order Burkholderiales; family Burkholderiaceae_C; genus CANHBY01. The sequence goes on along the minus strand of JANMGB010000337.1, from coordinate 9,928 downwards.
AACGTGCCCGAGGACTACGTGCACCGCATCGGCCGCACCGGCCGCGCGGGTGCCCAGGGTGAGGCCGTGTCATTGGTGTGCCTGGACGAAGAGCTTTTTTTGCGTGACATCGAAAAACTGATCAAGCGCGAAATCCCCCGAGAAACCGTGCCAGGCTTTGCCCCGCCAGCAGGTGAGAAGGCCGAGCCTATCGTCTTGGGCCGCATGGTGATTGGCGTGCCAGGCAACCGAGGGGGCCGCAGCAACGACCGCCCTCCCCGCCGCCCCTCCCAGGGGCAAGGTACCGGGGGGGCAGGCTCATCACGAGGTCAAGGCAGCGGCACCCCCTCACGAGGCGCAGCAGGTGGCGGCGCAGGGCCAGGCCGCCCAGGGGGCGCAAGCTCCAGCGGTCGGCGCCCGCAGGGTACGGGTTCGGGCCCCCGGCCCGCGTCCTCAACTCGGCGCAAGGACTGACAGGGGCGGCCTGATCTGTATCGCGGACACCATCCCGCGATACAAGATTTCCTACCGCCATACAAAAATAGGGCAATCTGGGTCAGAATCGCCTCATGAACCAAGACGCTGCGAAGTCGCCCACCATCCAGGTGCTTGAGCGTGCATTCACGCTGCTCGATCTGCTGGCCCGGCATCAAGACCCAGTCTCCCTCAAGTCCATCGCAGAGCAAACCGGGCTGCACCCCTCCACCGCGCACCGAATTTTGAATGACCTGACGATTGGCCGGTTTGTGGATCGCCCCGAGGCGGGCAGCTACAGGCTGGGCATGCGGCTGCTGGAGTTGGGCAATCTGGTCAAAGCGCGTCTGGATGTGCGCGAAGCTGCCATGGGCCCCATGCGTGAACTGCATCGGCTGACCCACCAGGCAGTGAATTTATCGGTTCGACAGGGCGATGAGATCATCTACATTGAGCGCGCATTCAGCGAGCGCTCCGGCATGCAGGTGGTGCGCGCAATTGGTGGCCGTGCCCGGCTGCACCTGACATCGGTAGGCAAACTGTTTTTGGCCTTTGACGAGCCCCAGCGGGTGAAGGCCTACGCTGCCCGCACAGGTTTGGCGGGCCACACACGCAACAGCATCACCGAGCTACCGCGCCTGGAGTCGGCGTTGGCACAAGCCAAACTCAGCGGCATCGCGAGAGATGATGAAGAGCTTGAGTTGGGTGTTCGCTGCATTGCCGCAGGGATTTTGGATGACCAAGGGCGCTTGATCGCCGGGTTATCGATTTCCTCGCCCGCCGATCGCTTGGAAGAAAGCTGGATCGACAAACTGCGAGCCACAGCGGCGGAAATCTCAGCAGCCCTGGGGTACCGGCCCTCAGCCCCTTGAGAAAATCAAGCGGGCGTTTGAGCCACGTTTTTGCGGCGTTCGGGGGAATTTTTTGGGGGGATTTGGTGGGCGGTGCAGGGTTCGAACCTGCGACTTCCACCGTGTGAAGGTGGCACTCTACCACTGAGTTAACCGCCCGGCTAATCTCGTCAAGCCCGAGATTATGCCATAGCTTTTGGCGGTGACTGACGACTGTCCAGACCGCACTTGCTCACAAAGCTCCCACGCAAACCTCGACCGTCACCCGGCCAATTGAAGTTCAAGCTGACGCCACACCGTGTGCCCACCGGAGGCTTTGTCGAGCTCAGCCAAAACAGCTTCGTGAGCCATCATTTCGGCCTCGCTGGCGGGCCACACTTTGACTTGAAAACAACTCAAGTCCTGCACTCCCGACTCGCCGGTGTCGTGCGAGTCATCATGACCCGCGTCAATGGCCAGCGTCTCTTGACCGCGGGTCATGCGAATGTAGACCTCGGCGAGCAAGCGGGCATCTAAGAGCGCACCGTGAAAAGAGCGATGCGTGTTGTCGACCTCCAGCCGCTTACACAAAGCATCGAGCGAGTTCGATTTGCCGGGAAACAACTCTCTGGCCAAACCCAAACTGTCGGTGATGGTGGGGGCGAAGCTGCGTGTCGGGGGGCGCTTGCACCGCTTGAACTCTTCGTCCAAGAAGCCGATGTCAAAGGCCGCGTTGTGGATGATGAGCTCGGTACCGCTTAAAAAGGCCACCAAATCGTCGGCCACCTCGGCAAACAAGGGCTTGTCGGCCAAGAACTCATCCGTCAAGCCGTGAATGCGCACGGCGTCTTCGCTGTTGCTGCGTTCAGGGTTGAGATAGAAGTGCAGTTGTTGGTCGGTGAGGCGGCGGTTGACCATCTCCACACAGGCCACTTCGACGATGCGGTCGCCGTTGTGGGGGTTCAGCCCCGTGGTCTCGGTATCGAGAAAAATTTGCCTCATCGCGCTGTCTCGCGGCGCCGATGACCCCAAGCCCACAGGGCCACCCCAGACAAGATCATGGGCACGCACAGCCATTGCCCCATGCTCAAGTCAAGCAACAATGTGCCCAAGTAGTCATCGGGTTGGCGGAAGTATTCCGCCGCGAAACGGAACACGCCATAGCCCACCAAAAACGCGCCAGACACCTCGCCCAAACCGCGCGGCTTGCGAGCAAACCACCACAACAGAGCAAACAGCAACAAGCCCTCCAGCGCCATCTGGTAAAGCTGCGAGGGGTGGCGCGCAAAGTCATCCACCTTGCGAAACACCATGGACCACGGCAAGGAGGGATCGGCGGCCCGCCCCCATAGCTCGCCGTTGATGAAGTTCCCCAAACGTCCGGCGGCCAGGCCGGTCGGCACACAGGGGGCGATCAGGTCCGTCACGTCCAACAATGAGCGTTTGCGCAACAGTGCAAACAAGGCCATGGCGATCACGACCCCCAACAAGCCGCCATGAAAAGCCATACCGCCTTTCCACACAGACAGCACCTCCATCGGGTTGGCCAGATAGTAGATAGGCTTGTAAAACAGCACATAGCCCAAACGCCCCCCGAGCACCACGCCCAACACGCCGAAGAAAAGCAGGTCTTCCACGTCGCGGGGTGTCCAGCCGCGCTGCGCGAACTGCGGCTGACGCACCCGCAGCAAGGCCAAACGATAGAACAGTCCAAAAGCCGCCAAATACATGAGACCGTACCAATGAATGGCCACAGGTCCGATTTGGAGGGCGACGGGGTCGATTTGAGGGTGTACGAGCATGTCGACATCATAAAGTCTGCAGCATGCCGCTGACTCCAGATGTGCCGCTATAGTGCGGATCACCAAAGAAACACCTGATGAGGACCCCTGCATGAGCATCAACCGCCGTTCCAAAAACATCACCGAAGGCGTGGCCCGCGCCCCCAACCGCTCCATGTATTACGCCTTGGGCTACGAGGAGGCTGACTTCAAAAAACCCATGATTGGGGTAGCCAATGGGCACTCCACCATCACACCCTGCAATGCCGGCCTGCAAAAGCTGGCCGATGCGGCGGTGGCCGGCATCGAAGCGGCCGGCGGCAATGCCCAGATTTTCGGCACCCCGACCATTTCTGATGGCATGGCCATGGGCACTGAGGGCATGAAGTACAGCCTGGTTTCTCGCGAGGTCATTGCCGATTGCATCGAGACCTGCGTGGGCGGGCAATGGATGGATGGCGTACTCGTGGTGGGAGGCTGCGACAAGAACATGCCCGGCGGCATGATGGGCATTTTGCGCGCCAATGTGCCCGCCATTTACGTGTATGGCGGCACCATTTTGCCCGGGCACTACAAGGGCAAAGACCTCAACATTGTGAGCGTGTTTGAGGCGGTGGGTGAGTTCAGCTCAGGGCGCATGAGCGAAGAAGACTTTCGTCAAATTGAGAGGCGCGCCATCCCAGGCACCGGCTCATGCGGCGGCATGTACACAGCCAACACGATGAGCTCGTCGTTTGAGGCGCTGGGCATGAGCTTGCCGTATTCGAGCACCATGGCCAATCCGCATGACGAGATCGTTCAAAGCACCACCGAAGCGGCCAAGGCACTGGTGAATGCCGTGAAGGCGAACCTGAGACCCACCGACATCGTCACCCGCAAATCGATCGAAAACGCCGTGTCGGTGATCATGGCCACCGGGGGCTCGACCAATGCCGTGCTGCACTTCTTGGCCATTGCGCATGCCGCCGGCGTGCCCTGGAGCATCGATGACTTTGAACGCATCCGAAAGAAGGTGCCGGTGTTGTGTGACTTGAAGCCTTCTGGCCAGTTCTTGGCCGTTGACTTGCACCGCGCGGGGGGCATTCCGCAAATCATGAAGATTTTGCTCAATGCGGGCTTGCTGCATGGCGATTGCATCACCATCACCGGCAAAACGATGGCAGAAAACTTGAGCGACATTCCCGATGCGCCGAGCTCTGAGCAACAAGTGATTCGCACCATCGACAAAGCGATCTATGCCCAGGGGCACCTCGCGATTTTGAGAGGTAACTTGGCCCCCGAGGGATGCGTGGCCAAGATCACGGGGCTGAAGAACCCCGTCATGACCGGCCCTGCGCGGGTCTTTGAAGACGAGCAATCGGCCTTGGCGGCCATCATGGCCCGCCAAGTTAAGGCCGGCGACGTGATGGTGCTGCGCTACCTCGGCCCCAAGGGTGCCCCGGGCATGCCAGAGATGCTAGCGCCTACCGGGGCCTTGATTGGTCAAGGCTTGGGCGAATCGGTCGGCTTGGTAACTGACGGTCGCTTTTCAGGCGGCACCTGGGGCATGGTGGTGGGCCATGTGGCACCGGAGGCGTATGCAGGCGGCGCGATTGCCTTGGTGGCCGAGGGTGACAGCATCACCATCGATGCCCACACCTTGACCCTGACTCTGCACGTGAGCGACGACGAGTTGGCGCGCCGTCGCGCCGTCTGGACAGCGCCTGCGCCGCGCTACACGCGGGGGGTGTTGGCCAAGTTTTCCCGCAATGCGTCAAGCGCCAGCACGGGCGCGGTCCTGGACAAGTTTGAGGGCTGAAGACTGGGGCCTGTTATCAAAGCCGTCGTCGGGCAGAAAATGGTCTATTGGAGTGAGCTGCAAGGCGCAAAGCGCAGCAATACCATTTGGTATTGCGAGCATTTGCTACAAAGCAGACCGCTTCAAGAGACCGTTTTATGGCTGGCGACGGCTTTGATAACAGGCCCCAGGCCTGTGAGCCCCAATCTCAGCGCTTTTTGCGGCGCGCTTTGTAGTCAAGGCCGAGGTGAGCCAGATTTTGCGAGCGCCGATCCGTCTTGCGTTGCTCAAGTGCCTCCATCTCGCGGCGCTTGTTGTACCCTGTTTGATCCGCCCAGGTCCACCACACCACAGCACACGCGAATGGCCAGGCAAACTTCCAGAGGTCACCCGTGAAATCCCAATTCCAGGCGGCCATGAACCCTATACCCCCCAGGTGGAGCAGAATCTGCAACAGGCCCAAGCCAAGAAACCACATCGCTATCCCCTTTTGATTCACCCTGCGATCAACGCAACCCACACGGGTAGACCGATGGTCCGCCCAATGTAGCGCTCAGCGCCCTCCGCAGACCGTAATTTTTTCTCAACTCCAACAGCGTGCCATGAAACATTTCACGACCCTCCTGTTGAGCCTGCTCATGGTGGCAGGGGCTTCGCCCGCTTTAGCCAGCCCTGATTTGGCGCAAAGAAAGGTTTGTTTGTCCTGCCATGGCGTCGAAAAACGCACAGGCTTTCCCGCCCCATCGTTCAAAGAGGTGGCCCAGAAGTACGCGGGCCAAAAAGATGCCATTGACAAGCTTCTGCCCAAGGTCAGGCAAGGCGGCACAGGGGTGTGGGGCGTGATGACCATGCCCGCCAACCCCCAGGTGACCGAGGCCGAAGCGCGCCAATTGCTGGGCTGGATATTGAGTTTGAAGTAAGGCTTGTCGTCACTGGTACCCCGTCTCAGTGGATTTGAAAGGTTGAATTGTTACGAGGCCCATGGCGAACTACAGAGGCTGCTGGATTCCCGCCTGCGCGGGAATGACGTGGGGAGATGCCAACCCCTGCGCCCGTCATCCCCGCCTTCTCCCGTCATCCCCGCGCAGGCGGGGATCCAGGCGGGTGCCTGAGGCGCAGCAGGACCGCGCGCACTCCATTCCTGCACGCCCCACCTGCCAATGCGCCTCCTGTTCGACTCTTTGAATCAACCTTTCAAATCCACTGAGACGGGGTACTAGGAGCCGTCGTCGGGCAGAAAATGGTCTATTGGAGTGAGCTGCAAGGCGCAAAGCGCAGCAATACCATTTGGTATTGCGAGCATTTGCTACAAAGCAGATCGCTTCAAGAGGCCGTTTTATGGCTGGCGACGGCTTTGATAACAGGCCCTAGGAGATCAATACACCTGCCCCAGTTGATCCAGGATGGCGGGGTTCTCCAGCGTGCTGATGTCTTGCGTGACGGGCTCGCCTTTGGCCACGGTGCGCAGCAAACGCCGCATGATTTTTCCGGAGCGGGTTTTCGGCAGGTTGTCTGCGAAGCGGATGTCGCGCGGTTTGGCAATCGGTCCAATCTGGTGGCTGACCCAGTCGCGCAAAATCTGGGCCAAAATCTTCGTTTCCTGGTGGGCCTGAGGGCCTTCGGGCAGTGGCCGCTTCAACACAACGAAGGCACAAATGGCCTCACCCGTGGTCTCATCCGGGCGCCCTACCACTGCGGCCTCCGCCACCAATTCGGTGTGCGCCACTAGCGCAGACTCAATCTCCATGGTGCCCATGCGATGGCCAGAGACGTTCAGAACATCGTCCAGGCGGCCCGTGATCGTGAAGTAACCCGTTTGCGGGTCGCGCACCGCGCCGTCACCGGCTTGGTATTGCCAGACGCCAGGACGCTGAAACTCTTCGGGAAAGTAGCTGGTTTTGAAGCGCTCGGGGTCATTGTGCAGAGTGCGCACCATGCTGGGCCAGGGTTTTTGGATGACCAGATAGCCGGGCTGTCCCCAAGGCACTTCAACACCATGCTCGTCGATCACGGCCACGGCCAAGCCTGGAAAGGGCAAGGTGCATGAACCGGGCACCAGTGGCGTGACACCAGGCAAGGGGGTGATGACATGGCCTCCGGTTTCGGTTTGCCAGAAGGTGTCCAGCACGGGACAGCGCCCGCCACCCACATGTTCGTGGTACCAAAGCCATGCGGCTGGGTTGATCGGCTCGCCCACGGAGCCCAAGATGCGCAAGCTGCTGAGGTCGAAGTGGCGGGGATGGGCATCCGGGTGGGTTTCACTCGCCTTGATCAAGGCACGAATGGCCGTTGGGGCGGTATAGAAGATGCTGACCCTGTGGCGCTCGATCATGCGCCAGAAGCGAGCAGCATCGGGGTAGGTGGGCACACCTTCAAAGACGACTTGGGTGGCGCCCAGGGCCAAGGGCCCGTAGGCCACGTAGGTGTGTCCGGTGATCCAGCCGATGTCGGCCGTACACCAAAAGATGTCATCCGACTTGATGTCAAAAGTCCACAGAGAACTTAGCGCCGCATGCAGCAAGTAGCCCGCCGTCGAGTGTTGCACCCCCTTGGGCCGCCCTGTCGAGCCGGAGGTGTAGAGCAAAAACAGGGGATGCTCTGCCCCCACCCATTCAGGCTCGCATTCGCTGGCCTGGGCAGCCATGGCTTCGTGCAACCAACGATCACGCTGCATCTGCATGGGCACCGGGCCACTCGTGCGGCGATACACGAGCACACGGCGTACGCTGCCGCACCCCCCAAGGTCCAGCGCCTCGTCGACGATGGTTTTGAGCGGCAGGCGCTTGCCGCCACGGCATTGCTCATCGGCCGTGATCACAAGCACGGCACCAGCGTCTTCAATGCGGTCGCGCAGGCTTTGGGCTGAGAAGCCCCCGAAGACGACCGAATGGGTGGCGCCAATGCGGGCGCAGGCCTGCATGGCGATCACGCCCTCAATGCTCATGGGCATGTAGATGACCACGCGATCACCCGCTTGGACCCCTTCAGCGCGCAAGGCCTGCGCCAGCTGGCACGTGCGCGCCAGAAGCTCGCTGTAAGTGATGCGCGTGACGTGACCCTCATCGGCCTCGAAAATCAGCGCCACTTTGTCGCCCTGACCGGAATGCACATGGCGATCGAGGCAGTTGTACGAGGCATTCAGGGTGCCGTCTTCGAACCACTTGAAGAACGGCGGGTTGTCAGCATTGAGGCCCTGCGTGAACGGCTTGTGCCAGCTCAGCAGCCGCCGAGCGTGGCGCATCCAGTAGCCCTCGTAGTCCGTTTGGGCCTCGGCGCAAAGGGCCTCGTAGGCCGCCAAGCTGGGAACATGCGCCTGCGCTTTGAGGGAATCGGGGGGAATAAAAAACGAGGTGGTCTTATTCATTGACTGTGTCCTTCTCCGCAAGCTGAAGCACGCACCCCAGCAGCAACCGCTTTGATGAAACGCGGGCTTGTTGGGTGGCGCGACATGCCTGCCGAGTACCCACCTGCAATCCGCTCCTTGTTACGGCCCGAACAGCATCATGGCACCCAAACCGCCCCAAAGACCTTTACCCCCCTTGCCAAGATTGATTCTCGCAAGCCGCTGGCTGCAGCTGCCTTTGTATTTGGGTTTGATGTTGGCCTAGGGCGTCTATGCTTCTCTTCTTTGGCTGGCATTGGTGCGCTTGATTCAGGCCGCGATGGGCAATGTGGATGCACTGACTCAGTTGGTTTCCAGCACCGGAGTGGTTGAGTCATGTCAACGCCTCGGTGCTGAAAGTGAAGTTGTCCACCGCCATCATTGGGTGCTTCAGCGAAGGCACCGAAGCGCCTTACAGGCCAGCTTTGCGGCCGTTGATCCGGCGTTGAGTCTTCAGCGTGCTCTCCATCCTATCCTTTGGTTGTTCCGAACGTCGTCGTCGGTCGCAAAATAGCGAGCATGTTCTGAACAAGCGTGATGTCAAACCCACCCGGGTTGATCTTGGAGCCACTTACTTTCTGGAAACATTGCGCATGATTGAAAGCAATCCGTACGCCCCCCCAAAGTCGTTCGTTGCCGATGTCAAGCAGGTCACAGGTTGCCGACGTGAGGGGAAGTTTGTCGTTATTCCCGAGGGGTCGGACCTCCCCCCGCGCTGCATCATCTGCAACGATGCGGTGACGCTCCCAGTCAAAACCTCCAAGATTTATTGGCACACGCCTTGGCTCTACCTGCTGCTGGTGAACATCATCGTGTTTGCAATCACTGCCCTTGTCGCCCGGAAGTCTTTCGCGGTATCGCCAGGGCTGTGCGTGCCCCATGCGTCAATTCGAAGGCGACGCTTGGGGGGGGGCTTGCTGGCCGGCGCCGCGGTGGGGCTTGTCGGTGGCACGCTCATGTTGATGTGCGACGCGGTCCCAGGTGGCTTGATCGCTTTCGGTTTGGCCTTCGTGCTGCTGGTCGTCGCAGGATTCACTTCGCGCAAGGTCTACCCCAAGAACATCACCAAGGAGTATGCGCGGATTGGTGGCTGCAAGGAGCCTTTTCTGGCGTCGTTGGAATGAGGGTGCAGGGGTGAGCGGCGTTCCGAACCACAATCTGCTTTGAACCACTCAAACGGAGGTGTAGCTGTATGTAATCTTCACTGGGAGTCAATGATTGCTCTGAGAGAGCACAATCATTGACCACACTTCAATTTCTAACGAGGATTTCCATGACAATCATTAGCACAGACACATTTTTGGCCGATGCGCAAAGCTTTCTTTCTGGGACGGGGACTTCTGGGACGGTCAATACGGACACATTTCTGACCGATGCACAGAACGCCCTTTCTGGACCCACTGGAGATGGGAGCATTGTTAGCACCGACGATTTTTTAGCCCAGGCGCAGAGCTATCTGGATGGGACCGGAGCCATTGAGTAGAAGCCAAACCTGGGCGGGACATGCTTGCCGTGAGCCGATACCAGGGTAGGTCGGGCTCCACGGCAACTCCCGGCTAGTACCCCGTCTCAGTGGATTTGAAAGGTTGAATTGTTGCGAGGCCCATGGCGTCGTACAAAGGCTGCTGATAGGGGTAGGAAAGGGCTCTCACCCTCCCCTCCCTCCGAACCGTGCGTGCAGTTCTCCCGCACACGGCTCTCCAGT
>JANMGB010000336.1:0-1504 GCA_031374415.1 Burkholderiales bacterium | reverse complement strand
CAATACTGTTCGTTTAGATGATTTTCTGTCATGATCTCCATTCTGCGAACTGCGATGGAGATTCATGGCACGGACGAAAGCGGAGTTGGGGCCAGGGGCCCGTTTGAGCGACTACCTCAGCGCCAGCCTTTTAGCGCGGGTCTACCCACCAGAGTTGGTGAACCAGATACTCGATGAGCACAAGGTCAACAGCCAGCGCGTGCGTCGCCTGCCTGCTGTGGCGACCGCCTACTACTGCATGGCCTTGAGCCTGTATCCGGAGGCTGCCTATGCCGATGTCTTTGCGGTGGTGGCCCAAGGCTTGGCTTGGATGCAGGGGAGCAAAGCGGTTGCGACCGTCACAAAGTCGTCGATCAGTGCCGCACGAAGCAAGATCGGCCACGCACCGTTGCAGGCCCTGTTTGAGCGCGCCTGCGTACCACTGGCAGACCCCATCAAGCAGCCGCACGCGTTCTATGCCGGGTTTCGGCTGGTCGCCATTGATGGCAGCAACTTTGAGATTCCCGATGAACCAGCCAACGCTACCGAGTTTGGTTACCCCGGGAGCCGAGCCGGCCATGCCGGATACCCACAGGCACAGTGCGCCGTATTGGTTGAGTGCGCGACCCACGGCATCATCGGCGCCAACCTGGATACTTACCGGGCCCCAGAGTGGGATGTCTGCAAGCCCCTCCTGTTAAGGCTCACCCCAGCCATGCTTTGTATGGCGGACCGTGCATTCAGTGGCTACGAGCATTGGAAAGCTGCCAGCGAGACTGGCGCGCAACTGCTGTGGCGTTGCGTGTCAAACCGGCAGTTGCCGGTGGTCAAGCAGCTTGACGATGGTTCGTACTTGAGCGTCATCTACCCGAATCCGAAATCACGCCGCAGCCGCACAGGCGAGATCACGTTGCGCGTGATCGAGTACAGCTTGCCCGGTGTGCCTGGCGCACAAGAGCGCTATCGCCTGGTCACGACCTTGCTGGATCCGGTGCAGGCCCCGGCGCTGGAGCTGGCCACGCTGTATCACGAGCGCTGGGAAGTGGAGGCCGTCTTTGATGAACTCAAGACACACCTTGTGCGGGCGCGACGTACCCTGCGCAGCAAAACGCCCGAGGGTGTGCGCCAGGAGTTCTATGGCTGGGTGTTGACGCACTACGCAGTGTGCTGGCTGATGCACGAGGTCGCCAGCGAGCATCGCATCCACCAGCGAAGTTTGTCATTCACGGGGCATGTTCACCTCCTGCGCCGTGCTCAGCCCCACTCAGGGGCCTTTCCCCCCTAAGCGTCCCAGGCTGCGGCGATGGTGGTTCAGGGACTTGCTGACAGAGGCCGCCAGGCTGCGATGTGTCAGCAGTCGCGGTCGAGTCAACCCACGCATGGTCAAGCGACGCAACTCACCCTTCCCCAGCCACGATCCGAGCAAGCTGCCGGGCACACGTCCAACGTACTTGCCGGAACTGCTCAAACCCAAGCCGCTTTCGCCCAGACAGAAATTCGCAAACTTTGATTAAACGAACAGTAT
>JANMGB010000332.1:0-21936 GCA_031374415.1 Burkholderiales bacterium | reverse complement strand
AGCTCCTGCTCCTGCTCCTGCTCCTGCTCCAGCACCTAAGCCGCCAGCTCCAGCTCCAGCTCCAGCTCCAGCTCCAGCTCCAGCTCCAGCTCCAGCTCCAGCTCCAGCTCCAGCTCCAGCTCCTGCTCCTGCTCCTGCTCCAGCACCTAGGCCTCCAGCTCCAGCTCCAGCTCCAGCTCCATCTGAGGCCTGCGAGCCATTGCCAAACTTTTCCGCAGTGTGGAAAGACATGAGCCCCAGCTGTACCGTCTGTCATTCCCAAGGCCTGTTGGCGAGCGGTACCAGGTTTGTTTTCCCTGCCTCAGGCACGGAAAAGCAGAACTACAACGTGTTGCGCAACTTCGCCTTGACCGACAGCAATTTGCTCAGGAGCAAGTCCATTGGTTTACCGTTCCATGCCGGTGGAGCACCCTTTGTGGATGCCAATTCGTCACAGTCCAGGAACCTGGCGACGCTGATTCCCGCGATGGTCCAGCAAGTCTGTACAGCCGTAGCACCGCCACCCCCCGGCCCAGCCGCCACTCTGCCGCTCTTGAGAGGCGTGTCGCTGATGAGCGATTCGACGACCCTGGCCAAGGCAGCTGTTCTCTTTGCTGCCCGCAACCCGACAGCAAGTGAAGCCGACGCCGTTCGCACGGGCGGCGATACCGCGATGCGCCAAACCATTCGCAGCTACATGCAGGGCCCGGCTTTCGAGAGCTTCCTCTACGAAGTCGGTGATACAGCATTCCTGACGCCTGGTGTGGACATCACGGGTGACGGGGGCTACAACTTCGCCGACTGGCCCATGGCCGGTGCGGTGTTGGGTGCCCCGAATGTGACGCAAGCATCTGCCGCTGTGCGCGACCGCTTTGTGAAGTCAGCCCGCCGCGAACCCCTGGAGTTGATGCGGTATGTCGTTCGCAATGACCGTCCCTGGGCGGAAATGGTGTCGGGCAACTACACCGTGGTGAACGGCATCATGGCTCAGTATTTGGGCGCGCAAGTCGACGGTGCGTTCACCAACAGAGACGATGACAACGAGTTCCGCAAGGCCACGCTGCCCAGCGCTCGATTGGGTGGTACTCGCGAGCATGCGGGTGTGCTGTCGTCCCATCCCTGGTTGAATCGTTTCCCCACCACCGACACGAATCGAAACCGTCATCGTGTGGCGATTCTGTACCAGCAGTTCCTGGCCACCGACGTGAGCGCCTTGGCAGCACGACCCTTGGATGATGCTGCGGGTGGGTTCAAGGTTCCGGTGATGGAGAATCCCGCTTGCGCGGTCTGCCATGACACCATCGACCCCGTGGCGGCAGGCTTCCAAAATTGGGACGAGAACAATCGCTATCTGCCCTTCAAGGCGGGCGCGATTGATCACTCCCTGCCAGCGTCTTACATGGCGACCAACTACCCTAAGGATGCCGCCAACAGGCCGTACTACATGGCCGGCGACAACTGGTTCCGCGACGGCAAGGCCCCTGGCTACGGTGGTACGTCCATGCCTGGCGGCGTGACCGGCAACCGCACTGCCTTGCAATGGTTGGGACAACAGGTGGCGGCAGATCCCCGCCTCGCAATGGGTGCGGTGCACTTCTGGTACAAGGGCCTTTTTGGTCGGGCACCACTGAAGGCGCCGTTTGATCAGACCAGTCCTCAGTACGCCGCGCTGCAGGCTGCCTACCAAGCTCAAAACCAAGAGTTCCAGTCGATCGCTGCTCGGTTCCGTACCGACCGTGGGAATGGCGCTTACAACGTGCGAGACCTGCTCGTGGATTTGGTGACGAGCCAATGGTTCCGGGCGGAGCGCACAACGACGCCCCTGACGGCGACTCGCGCTGCGGAGTTGATGGATGTCGGCAGCGCCAATATGCTGCTTCCATCGCAGCTCAACCGCAAGTTGATGAGCGTCACCGGCCAAACTTGGAACGAGTTTGACAACCCTTATGCTGGGTGGGGCCTCTACTATGGTGAGTTTGATGGCGCCCAGCTGACCGAGCGAGGCAAAGCGCACACGATGATGCAAAGCATTTCGGTCGCACGCTTGGTATCGATCAAGAGCTGCCCCATCACGAAGGGCGACTTCGACAAACCAGCCGCCAATCGACTCCTGTTCCCGGCAGTGTCACTCACTGATACGCCAAGCACGGCACAGGGCCAGGCAGCCATCGTGGAAGGCATCCGTTACCTGCACAAGGTACTTTGGAAAGAGGACGTTGCAGCGACAGACCCCGAGGTCCAACGTACGCTCAAACTGTTCAATGGCGTATGGGGTGATCGTGCTGCAGCGCCTGCAAGGGCTGTCGATTGCACCTACAACACGGGCAACGATCCCGCCTATACAGGGCGCGCGTGGGCGGCAGTTATCGCCTACATGTTGAGAGATCCCAAGTTCCTTTTTGAGTAACTTGAAACATCTGAACAGCCCTCACACTCAAGGAGTATTTCAAATGCAACGCCGAAATTTTCTCAAGATCGCCAGTACGTTAAGCAGCGTGATTCCCGCCTGGGCGCTGACCCCCGCTGCTTTTGCCCAAACCGCTGCCAGTTACACCGGTAAGCTCTTGATCACTGTCCAAGCCAATGGTGGCCTTGATCAAGGCTCTTTCGTCGATCCACGCGAGACAGACAGAGCCATGAACGCATACGCTGGTGTCAGGCCCGCGAATTTGTCGGGCAACATCCGTTCTGCACCGATGGCCAGTAACAAGGCCTTCTTCGATATGTATTACCGCCAGATGCTCGTCATCAACGGCGTACATAGCGAGACCAATAACCATGGTGATGGCGAACGGGCCCACGCCACGGGTCGACTGGACATGGGTTACGCCACCGCAGCAGAGCTGTTTGCCAACCAAAATGGTCGAAGGTTGCCCATGCCTTGGCTCAACGAAAGTGCGTATGGCACCAGTGCTGGCTTGGTGGCGGCGTCCGCTGTTCCCAATGAGGCCGTATGGAACACCATGGCGCGCCCGAACTACGCATCGACAACCCGGGACTACATGAAGGGGGGGGACATCGACCGTGTCGAGGCGGCTACTGTGGAGCGCTTGAACGCCTTGCAAGCCCGCGGTGACATGTTGCCTCGTACCAAGCAAATCACGGATCAGTTCTTGGCAGCATCAGCCGCCCGCGGCCTGTTGGCTCGGGTCTCCCAGTTTACGCCTCCCGCCAACAGTACGTTTGCCAAGGCATACATTGCATTGCTTGCCGGCCAGGCCGGGATTACGTCGAGCATTCAGCTGGGAACGCCTTCGAGATTTGGCTTCGATGGGCACAGCGATCTTGTCAATCGCTACAACACCCGGCTGCCAGAGCTGACAAGTCTGGTGCAGTACGTTTGGGACACGGCAGCGACATTGGGAATTGCCGACCGTATCTTTTTGCGAATTGCCTCTGAGTTTGGCCGCTCACCGACGATCAATTCAGGCAATGGCAAGGACCACTGGGCGGTGGGCTCCACGATTTTCATGGAAGCCAATCCTCGCTGGGGTAACCGCGTTTTTGGTGCCAGCGGTAAACGGATGGAGGCGCTCAAGTTCACCACTGCAGGGGTTCTTGATCCCGCCGGTGGCAAGGTGATGTACCCCCGTCATATCCACGCAGCGATGCGGGACTACCTGGGGTTCAACACGACCGATCCGAGGTTTGATTTGAAGGTGCCGGCTGGCGAACGATTTGACTTTTTCAATCCTGCCAACAATACCGGTTATCCCAATATTTAGACTTATCCAGGGCCTGCGAGTCCAGCGAAAAATGTCCCCGCGCGGGACATTTTTCGTTCATCGACAGGCCACTGAGACGGGGTACTAGCCTCGCTCGCGGAAAGCCTCTTTGCTTTTGAGCAGAGGCCGCAGCAAAAAGCTGAGGACGGAGCGCTCACCCGTACGAACCTCGACTGATCCGGTCATTCCGGGCATCACCGACAGGGGGATACCGCGCGCCCGGAGATCTGATCGTTCAGCCCGAACCAGAGCGCGGTAGTAGGTCGCGTCGGGGGCGTTGGGCCGCTCCGTATCGCCCAGCGCATCGGGGCTGATGTATTCGACAACGCCCTCCAGACCGCCGTAGAGGGTGTAGTCATACGCATTGAGTTTGATTTGCGCCGTTTGCCCGACCCGCACGAAACCAATTTCAGAGGGCTTGACGCGGGCCTCGATCAGAATTCGAGGGCCCAGGGGCACGATCTCCATGATCGGGCCGCCAGGCGACACCACACCGCCGAGCGTGTTGGCGCGAATGTTCTTGACCAAGCCACGCACGGGTGAGGTGAGGACGGTGCGCCGCAACACGTCGGCCCGTCCTGCGATTTGCTCATCAAGCTGGGTGACCTCGTTTTGCACCCGAACAAGGTCGGTGCTGGCGTCTTGCCTGAACTTGTTGACGCGGTCCTGGTTGGCCAGTTGCAAATCATTGACCTGTCGACGCAGGCGCATGACCTCGACCTCGGACATGAGCCCCTTGGCGGACATGGCCTGCGCCACACTCAGCTCGCGTGAGATCAAGTCGATGCTGCGCGCATTGGCGCTGACAGCCTCTTGCAATGAACGCCGGCGGGCGTTGAACATCTCGGTTTCGCCCTCGACCAGACTCGGCACGACCGCCACCTCAGACGCAAACTTCAGCTCGCGGCCGTTGGCCTCGGCCACCAGCCGCCCGAGTGTGGCCTTGAGTGACAAGCGGCGAATTTGCCCCTCGTTTTGCTGCGACTCAAAGCGCGTGGGGTCCAGCATGGCCAACTCTTGTCCGGCCTCCACGTGCATCCCCTCTGTGACCTTGAGTTCACGCAAAATGCCACCCTCCAGGCTGGCAATGATCTGCTCCCTGCCGTCGGGAATCACCCGAGCATCAGCACGTGTCACCTCGTCCACACGCGTGAAGGACGCCCAAGCCACGGCTGAAGCCATGACGATCAGAATCAGGTACAACGCCCAAGCGGTGCGGGGGGTCGCTTCCACCAGTTGTGCGGCCCGCATGTCCGCCAGGTAGGCCACATCACCGGGCTCCAGGGAGGGTTCAGCGCGACTGGATCGTGACATGGTGAAGCTCGTAGGGCGTTGGCCTCTTTCCCTGATGGCATATTCTTGTAGGGCTCAGGTGACGCGCCCAGATTTTCACAACGACGCAGCCTGCTGCACAGGCTGCGTCGAGGGGTGCATGTGAACGTTGGAGGTGGCTTGCTGCGTGGCGGGGGTCGCGGGTCGAGCACCCGACAGGGCTGCCAGGACTTGCGACTTGGGTCCATCCAGCACCACTTTGCCCGCATCAATCACCACCACACGATCAACCAAATCCAGGACCGCCGGACGGTGCGTCACGACAATCAAGGTGCACTGTCCGACCGCCTCTTTGAGGCGACGCAGGAACATGATTTCGGACTGCGCATCCATCGAGCTGGTGGGCTCGTCCATCAGCAAAATTTGGGGCTGCGTCACCAGGCAGCGCGCCAGAGCGACCAGTTGGCGCTGGCCACCCGACAAAAGCCCGCCCATCTCCCCCACCGACAAATCCCAACCTTTGGGGTGTGAGGCCACCACGTGATCCAGCCCCGTGAGCTTGGCCACCGTCGTCAGTGACGTGGCATCCAACATGGGCCGCCCCATCAACACGTTCTCACGCAAGCTGCCATTGAATAGCCGGGGCTCTTGGGACACAAAGCCCAAGCGGTTGCGAAAATCGGCCGGGTCCAGCTGGCGCATGTCGATACCGTCCACTTCGACTCGGCCTTCAGTGGGCTGGTACAGGGCGCCAAGCAAGCGCAGGATGGTTGATTTTCCGCTGCCAATGCGGCCCAAAATCGCCACGCGCTCACCCGGCTCAAAATGCAGGTTGATGCCTTTGAGCACCTTGGGCGCCACATCGTCATTTTGCGCTGGGTATGAAAAGCTCAGGTCATGCAAGCCGATGCGGCCGGTGACGTTGTGGTGTGAAATGTAGCTTTTGCCATGCTCACGCTCGACCGGCAAGCTCATCATTTGATCCAGTGCCACCATGGCCGAACGCGCCCCTTGGTAGCGTGTGGCCAAGGCCACCAGGCTGCTCAAGGGAGCCACGGCTCGGCCCGCATACATGACCGAGCCGATCAAAGCGCCACCCGTGATCTGGCCGTCATGAATCAAGTAAACCCCCCACACCATCATCGCCAGCGTCACAAGCTGCTGTGCGGCTGAAGACAGATTGTTGGTCCAGCTTGTCATGGTGCGTGCGCGCAGAGACGACTCGGCCGCAGCAGCGGTGGCGTTTTCGTAGCGATGCACGAAACGGCCCTGCCCGCCCGTGGATTTAAGGTCTTCCAGGCCTTCGACGGCCTCCACCAGCACGCCCTGAAGATCCGACATCTGGTGCATGTTGGCCATCATGGCGCGGCGCAAAGCCCCTTGAATCGCCATTGCGATGCCCAAAATCACGGGGATCGCCAGCACCAACACCCAACCCAGCGGGCCACCCACAATGAAGCACATGGCCACGAAAATCACGATGAATGGCAGGTCGGTCAACGCTGACATCGTGGCGGAAGTGAAGAAGTCGCGCACCATCTCAATCTGAGACAGGTGGTGTGCGTACGATCCGGCTGAGGCAGGCCGGTGCTCCATGCGCACCGCCAATGTTTGGCGAAACAGCAGCGAGCCAATGATCAAATCGGTCTTGCGCCCCGCCAGGTCAATCAGATGGCTGCGAAGTTGCCGCGCGATCATGTCAAACACCAAGGCGATGAGTCCCCCGGTGGCCAAGGCCCACAGCGTCGTGAAGGCTTGGTGCGGAATGACTTTGTCATACACCACCGACATCACCAGACCGCTGACCAACATCAGCAAGTTGCTGAGCATGGCCGCGAGCAAGGCTGAGCGGTAATAGGGTGCGAAGCGCCGCATGGTGCCCCACAGCCAATGGGTTTTGGGGTCGCGCAGGGCACCCAGACCATGGGTGTTGGCAGCTGCTTGCACCTTGGGCGAAGCGACCAAAGTGAAGCCGGTGTACTCGGACTCCAGCTCGGCCTCGGTGGCAAAGACGCTGTGACACTCTTCGCCAGGCATGACCACTTCATAGCCCTGGCCGTCGTCTAAACGCTTCTTGATGATGCAGGCGTCTCGGTTGTTGAGCAGCAGCACGGCCGGAAACAACAGCGAATGGATCTCACTGATACGGCGCTGCACCAAACCCGCATTGAAGCCCGCTTCTTGCAAGATGCGAACAGCCTGGTCGGGCGCCACCGCACCTGAGATCGGCATGCCCGCAACGAGCGAAGCCGGTGAGCGTTCGCGCCCATGATGGCGTGTGAGCCACGCTGTGGCGTGCAACAGCGGGTCGTCTTCGCTCACGGGCGGCTGCACGCTGTCGTTCATCGCGGGGGCTTCGTGTAAGGCGCTCACGGTACATCCTTGGGCGTGGTCGATGCTTGTCGGCGTTGGGCGTCACGCGTGCGCTCAGCCAGCGCCAGGCGCTCAAAGGCGTCATCCATGTGCCCCACCAACGCGGGGATGTCAAACAGGCGCGATTGCCGCCCGTGCTCGGCCAAGTAACGCCTGTAGGACAGCACCCGCTGGGGCTCGCGGCCGAGTTGAATGGCGCGCTGTTCATACTCAGCGAGTGACTCAGTGATCAGGTCAGGCAGGCCCACCGCCGTTAACAAACTGCCGGCCATGCGTGAGATGTAGGTGCGCCCCGACAAGGTCAGGATCGGAACCCCCATCCACAAGGCGTCGCTGGCCGTGGTGCCGGCGTTGTAGGGAAAGGTGTCCAGCAGCAAGTCGGCCAGCTGAAAGCGGGCCAGGTAGTCAGGCGGTGCCGCACGGGGGGCAAAGATCAAGCGCTCGCGAGCAACGCCATGGGCATCGGCCGCGCGCAACATGTTCTCTTGCGCCCAGGCGTTGTCAGCGAGCAGCCACAACACGCTGTCCGGTACCGCGTGCAGCACCCGCATCCACACTTGAAAAACTGCCTCGGTGAACTTGAAGTTGTTGTTGAACGAGCAAAAAACAAAGGCATCCTCGGGCAGCCCCTGGGCGGCTCGGGTGGGCGTGGGGCCCACGGCTCGCTGGCGATCACTGACTTGATAGCAGTGTGGCAAATAGATGGGCTGCTCGCTGCAATAGGGGCGCAGCGCTTCGGGCATCACGAAGTGGTCCGCAATGATCCAATCCACACCCGGAATGCATGATGTCCCCGGAAAGCCCAAATAGCTGACTTGGATCGGCGCTGCTCGCATGCCCAAAATGGCAGGCCGGGCGCCGTTCGTCAGACCTTGCAGGTCCACCACGATGTCCATGCCCTTCTCTGCGATCAGCTGAGCTGCTGAAGCGTCGCTCACGCCTGTCAGGGGATGGTAGTGATCCATGCCAGCACGCAAGCGGCGACGTTGCTCGCTGCCGTCTTCACGGCTCCAGCAAAACCCGTGCACTTCAAAGCGATTGCGGTCGTGCAGTCCCAGCAGCTCGCCGGTCAACAAGCCCACCGCATGCATGCACAAATCACCCGACAAATAGCCAATCTTGATCCGCCCCTGCCGCGGGGGGTGGGTGGAGTGCAAGGCCACTGGGGGCGCTTTGGGTACTTTGCTGTGCACAAAGCGCTGTGCGGCCAAAAGCTGCAAGGCGGGATCGTCGCTGGCGCCGAGCATGGCCAGCGGTGAAGTACCCGTCAACAATTGGTTGTCTGTGACTTGCCCCACTTTCTGGTAGATCGGCCATTCACATTGCTTCTGCCGGACATGCACGTAGTGCTGTATGACATCGAGTTGCTCGGCCTTGGCCTGCAGGCTCATCACCATGTAGCGTTCAGCCTCCTCAAACGCGCGTTGCTGCTCGCACAACCGTGCCAAATTGTTCACGGCGTGCAGATACAGCACCTCGGACTCGCCACCGTCGGGATGACTTTGGGCCACCACCATGCGCCATTGCGCCAAGGCCTCGTCGGGCCGTCCCTGGTTCTCGAGTTGATGCCCCAGGTTGAGTCTGGCTTGCAAGAAATTGGGCTGCAGAGCCAGTGCCTGCAGGTAGGCCTGTTCAGCCTGTGCGGGCCGGCTCAGGGCCCCTAAGACTGTTCCCCAGTTGAAGCAGGCCACATGACGCAGGGGGGACTGCGTGTGTGCGATCCATTGCTCGTAGAGTTCGGCCGACGCCTCCGCGAGGCCGTCTTGGTGCAAACGATGGGCTCGGTCCAGCAGCTCAGGCAGTGTCATGTCGCCAGTGCGGGCGTGGGCAACACCATCTGCCAATGCCGAATTCGCGGCGACCACGGGCACCGTTGACGGCGATGATGCAAGCTGCTGGTTCATGGGCGAGGCCACCGGTCACCAAAAGAATTTCGGTTCTTACGATTGTCCGCACTCGGCCCATGAGGTGATCGACCCAATAGCGGGGCGAATGTTGGACATCTTTGATTCAATGCAACCCAGGCCGGCTCAGCGATGATTTCGGGGTCGGCACCTGTTGTTTGGCCCGAGCGCCAAGCACCAACAGCGACCGGATGGCCGCTGTCTGGATGCGCTGGATCTGGGTTAGAAACCCAGGCTGGCCAGCAGATCGTCCACTTCGCCTTGGTCGGCCACCACATCGGTTCGGCCCTCCGGGTTGACTACAGGGCCTTGGAGAGTGAGAGTGGCCTCCACCTTTTGGACTTGCTCGGCTGGCGCAGCTTGCAACAGCAGCTTGACCAGACTGTCTTCGAGGTCGGTGGCCAGGCTCACCACTTTGGCCACGACCTGCCCCGTCAGGTCGTGAAAGTCTTGGGCCATCATGATGTCGGTCAAGTGCCTGTCGATGCGCTCGGTGGCCGATTCAACGTCACTCACAAAGTTGATCACCGCCCCAGAGGCCACCGCCTTGACCGGGTCAGCCAGCAATGCCGAAGCCATGCGACGGGTCTCGGCCGCGATGTTGGCATGCTCTTGCTTGGCCTGATCGACCGAGTTGAGCACCTTCTCTGCCGCGTCACCTGTCTTTTTAGCGATGTAGCTCAAACGGCTGCGCGCATCGGGCAGGCCCTCGGCGGCCGTCTGCAGCTTGGGCATCACGCCCAACTGCATCAGTGTGTCGTGCAGTTGACGGGTGATCACGCCAAGCTGGTGAAACACCTCTGGGGATGCGCCGGCAGGGGTAGTCGCCGGCGCCGTCACCGCCAAGGGTGACGGCGATTTGGGCTGGGGTGAGGCGACTTGAGCCTCCCAAGAAGAAACATCGTCCATCTTCATTTTGATCCCCTTCAGGCCGTGGTCGCCAGTTTTTGCATGATCTTGATGACCTTCTCTTCCAAGGTGGCCTTGGTGAAGGGCTTCACGATATAACCTGCGGCGCCGTCCTGAGCTGCACGCACGATGTCCTCTTTGCGCGCCTCGGCCGTGACCATCAACACGGGCAAGTGCTTGAGCGCCTCGTCTTTCTTGATGGCGGCGAGCAAGTCAAACCCCGTCATGTTGGGCATGTTGATGTCGCTCACCACAAAATCAAACTTGGCGTTCTTGAGCATGGCCAGCGCGACCGCGCCGTCTTCAGCCTCTTCCGCGTTGTTGTAGCCAATTTCTTTGAGCAACCCCCGAACGATTCGACGCATCGTGGAGAAGTCGTCAACGATCAAAAATTTCATGTCGGTTTGTGTGCTCATGGAGATTCCTCGCTAGGGGGGGTGCGTGCCTCGCGGCGCTCAAAGTGTTATCGGGTGGAGGCTGGGGAAATTGAGGGCATATTGGGCTCGTCGGCCGGCTCACCGCCCTCGGGTGTCGTGACATAAATCCGCTCTTGCGCTTCTCGGTTCATCACGATGATGCTGATGCGCCGGTTGGCCGGGCTATTGGGTTCTTTGGGCAGCAGTGGCAGGCTGTGGGCGAGACCCTGGACACGCAGCACCCGGTCGTCCGGCAAACCACCGGCAAGCAATTCTCGACGCGAGGCATTGGCCCGGTCACTCGACAACTCCCAGTTGCTGTAGCCCCGCTCGCCCAAGCCAAACGGCTGCGAATCGGTGTGCCCTTCCAGGGTGAGGTGGTTGGGCACGTCGGCCAGCACAGCCCCAATGTCGCGCAATAAGTCACGCATGGCGGGTCTGACAATCGCGCTGCCGCTGTCAAACATGGCTCGGTTGTTTTCATCAACGATTTGAATACGAAGGCCGTCTCGGGTCATGTCGAGCCGAATTTGCCCCTTGACCGCCGCCAGCTTGGGATTGGCCTCGATTTTTTCGATCATTTTTTTCTTCAAGGCTTCGAGCTTGGCGCGATCCGCCCGATGTTGCTCGGCCTTGAGGGCCAACAGGTTCACGGTACTGCGCGGCGCCTCGATGTCGCCGCGTTTGACCTGCCCCCCGCTGCGCGTGAGGTCGGTGCCCCCGCCTTTGATCACGTGCGAGGAGTCCCCCGAGCCGCTACCACCATTGAGCAGGGCCACCTTCAGGGGCGAGTTGAAAAAATCGGCAATCCCTTTTTTGTCGCCCTCGCTGGTCGAGCCTAGCAACCACATCAACAAAAAGAACGCCATCATCGCCGTCACAAAGTCAGCGTAGGCGATCTTCCAGGCCCCGCCGTGAACGGCATGGCCCCCCTTCTTTACCTTCTTGATGATGATGGGCTGCAGCTTTTTTGCGTCGCCTGCCATGTCGGGCTCCTACTTCTTGCCTTTGACGTGCGCTTCGAGCTCGGCAAAGGTGGGCCGATCTCCGGAGTACAAGACCTTGCGACCAAACTCCACAGCGACCTGCGGCGCGTAGCCTTGCATGCTGGCCAGCAAGGTCGTCTTGATGCACTGCAATTCTTTGCCGCCCTCATCAACCTTTTGCTCCAACAGGCCCGACAGGGGCTCGACAAAAGCGTAGGCCAGCAAAATACCCAAGAACGTGCCCACCAAGGCCGAGCCGATCATGCCGCCCAGCACCGCCGGCGGCTGCCCCACCGAGCCCATGGTGTTGACCACCCCCAGCACGGCCGCCACGATGCCGAAAGCAGGCAAGGCACCGGCCAAGCGCGCGATGGCCGCCACAGGCGCATGGGCCTCGTTGTGATGGGTTTCTATTTCGCTGTCCATGAGGCTTTCAATCTCATGGGCGTTCAAGTTGCCCGAGACCATCATGCGCAGGTAGTCGGTGATGAACTCGACCACATGGTGATCGTGGCCCACCGTGGGGTACTTCTGAAAGATGGCCGAACTGTGGGGGTCTTCGACGTCCTTCTCAATCGACATCAGACCTTCCTTGCGGGCTTTTTGCAGCAGGTCGTAGAGCAAAGCCATCAACTCCATGTAGCGGGCTTTATTAAAGTGCGACGACTTGAAGCAGTCTTTCAGACCCTTCAACGTGGCCTTGAGCAACTTGGGCTGGTTGTTGACCAAAAAGGCCCCACCTGCTGCGCCGCCAATCGAAAGCATCTCAAAAGGCAAAGCTTTCAGGATGACGCCAATGTTGCCGCCGTGGGCGATATACACCCCGAACACGCAAACCAAAACGATGCCCCAGCCAATCAAAACAAACATGGTGTCACCCAAAGTTCAAGAGCGACCCTGCGCCAGGGCCCCGCCTTGCATGGGATATCGGCTCGGGCACAGGGTGCTTGAGGCTTGTGCTGTATTGCAATCGGCGCAACTGAGGGGTGAATGGCCGCCAAACACAGTTGAGTCAAGGTGCGGACATGCCACCGGTTGGACGAAAAAAAACGGGCCCGAAGGCCCGTTAAAGGCACACGAATGTGCCGGGAGGAGACAAGCAAGAAGACGCTTTCGCGTCAGCGAAGATTACGGCCATCTCAGGGCCAACTTAAACGCCCGCAGCACGAAAGACCCACGCGCCGTGCGAATTGTCTCGAAATCTCGACGCAAGACCTCGGAGCTGACAACCGGTCGTTGATGCCCACGGCACCCATCAATGCATCTGGATACCACCCACGGACTTGCCCTTACCAGCACGGGCTGGGGGACTGCACAGGCCACACACATAATGTTTAGCGATTTCGTGGGGATGGGTCACAAACTTCCCGCCGCACTTGGAACATTGCGTCAAGGTCAACATGCCGTTGTCCACAAACTTCACCAAGCGCCACGCCCGGGTGATTGACAGCAAAGCTTCCAGGCTCTGCGCGGTGGTTTGCTCTTGATACAGCTTGTAGGCCTTGATCACGGTGTCGATTTCATCCAGTTCGGCCACCTTGTTCAGGTACTCATGGATGTTCAAAAATAGGCTGGCATGAATATTGGGTTGCCAAGTCATGAACCAATCGGTCGAAAATGGCAGCTGCCCTTTGCTCGGCGACTTGCCTGACACCTCTTTGTACAGGCGCAACAAGCGCTCATACGACAGGTCAGTTTCTGACTCCAGCACTTGCAGTCGAGCCCCCAGGTTGATGAGGGTAACGGCACGCTCGATCTGCTTGGCTTCAGTCAGGATACTTTTGCTGCGCATGATGCTGCTCCGGTAGGTGGCGGTCTCAAACAATGGGGGCTGGTGAACCCCCGCTTAGGCAAGCTCAGGCGGCTTCCTGATGCCGGCCAGCGAGCAAAATGCTGGCATGCAGGCGGTTCGTGGTGTCGTTGGCCGAGCCCTTGCCGTGGTTGGTCAGCAAGCCCCAGACCAAGTCATCGTCCATCCGGAAGCGGCACAGCAAGGTGTTGCCCGCAGCAATCTTCATCATCTGGGCGGGCGTGAGCAATGCGATCATCGCGGCGCTCTCTTCAGTGACCCCCAGGCGATACAAAGCCTGTTCGCGGTCAGACCGAATCAGGCTTTGGGCCAACATCAGGTAAGAGAGATTGGCTTCGCGGATTTCGGTCAGGACTTGATCGGGATTCATGGTAGCCACCTTGTCTGTTCGTTGATCGGGCTGGAGAAAACGTCTCAGCGTGATTTGAATTGTGAACAGATCAATTGGCCCGCAACATCAGCCCATCTCTGTGGCTTGAGTCCAGGTTTATCCATACCCCGTGTCAGATTTCTTCTGACCGGGTTTAACCGAGTGTGCGCTGTGCACGGATACCCCGTGCACGGCACCTCAGGCGGTGTGCAAACGTTGTTTTGTTGCTGATTTGGCGCTCGCCAAGCGGGGTGGTTTCATGCTCTGCAGCAACCCTGTGTCGTCCGGCAAGCCGAAGTCTGGCCGCATCACGCGTGCGGTCATGCGTTCTTGGGGGCTGGTTTGTATCTTGACCAACACAACCCGCATGAAGGCCGCCTTCTCTTTGCTGCAAGGCTGGAGCGCGGCGTCGAGGTAAATCGAGCTTTGAGCTGAGAACCGATGCTCAAACCATCCCAAGTACCAAAACCAGTCGGTGTAGTACAGCCAAGAGTTCTCGTTCATGGCACGCACATGGGTCGGGTCTTGCCACGCCGTGGGCGCCCCCTCGCAAGGCACCTCCAAGTGCATCATGCCGCCGGTCTTGAGCAGCTGCAGGCAGTTGGTCATCAACTGCGTCAAATCGGGCACGTGCTCAAGCACGTTGTTGGCATAGATCACCGAAATGCTGCCCGGGGCCAAGTCCACGGGCCCCACCAAGGGGCTGTCCAAGCGCAAGGGCAAGGACAAGGGGCGTCCCAAGTCCAGCACCACGTCGGGTTGAGTACGCTCCAAAACGTCGATGTTCAGCCAGCCCAGCTTGTAGTCTTTGCCAGAGCCCAGGTTGATTTGTGTGGGCTGCCAGGTCGGCGGGCCCGCCTGCTCACTGCGCGTCTTGGCATAGCCCACAGCGAAGGCCAACAAGTCAGCGTAGGCCTCAATCGGGTCATGGGCAGTAAAGTCTTCCAAGGCCTGATGGGCCCGCTTGTAAAACTCGGCCGTGCCGAACTGCTGAGCAAAGTAGCTGTCCATCTGCGCGTCATCGACCCAGATCACGCTGTGCTCAAACGCCGCATCGGGCCCTGTCAAGGGACCACGTTCCGAGATCACCGGAGTGCCCAGTGAGAGGCAATGCGACACCCGTGCCTGCTCAAAACGGCTGCTCTCGTAAAAGTGAGCGTTAAATACCGCCTTTGACTGCTGGATGAAATGATCACGCTCCGGGCCATAAAGAGGGCTGTCGAACTGGCTCACGTTCACCCCTTGCGCCTGGATGCGGTCCAACAACGCACGTCGGCGCTCGTTCATGCTGCCAATGAAGAGCAAATCAATCGGTCGCTCGGCCAAGGGCATGATTGACCCGGTGCGCAAATAGGGCGCAAACCAAAGCGGCACCACAGGCACGTCATCGATTTGGGTGGTGTAACTTGGGACATTGCGAGCGTCGTAGTCGACCACCGCCGAGCGGCTCAACAAACGAATGTAGTTTTCCGAGACCTGCGCGCCACCCTCCCCCAGTTGCTCCAGATTCACGAAAACGCAGTCATAGCGATCACGCAATACGATGTCAAAACCCAGGTGGGCGCCAAAGATGAAGTTAACCGCGTTGTGCCGCAGGCGGTTCTTGCTCATACTGACCTGGGCCCCAAGCCGCCGAAACTGATGGCGAAAATACTGTGCCGGGTCGAGAAAACCCAGTGAGTGCACGTAGCCACCCGGTTGCATGATGCAAAGGTGAATGGGGGGCAGTTTGAACATGGTCACTCCTCGGCAAAAAGTCACGCGTTGTGAATGACACCAGTGTCCCAGCGCCCAGCAGGGTTAAAAGCGTGATGTAAGGCAGAAAGCACCCGCTGTTTGCCAAAAATTTGCTATTTGCGTCGCCAAACGGGCTCAAATCAAGGGGCGGCCACGTGCACTGGTACCCTGTCTCAGTGAATTTGAAAGGTTGATTTCACCAAAGCGAACAGGCGGCGCATGGGCCCAGCTGAGCTGGGAGGAATGCAGCGCGCGGGCATAACGCTCCTGAGGCACGCTCCTGGATCCACGCCTGCGCGGGGATGACGGGCGCAGGCGCGGATGACGGGCGCAGCGTTTGGCATCTCCCCACGTCATTCCCGCGCAGGCGGGAATCCAGCAGCCTGTGTACTTCACTATTGACCTCGCAACAATTCAACCTTTCAAATTCACTGAGACGGGGTACTAGGGCCTGTTCGGAAACTCCTCGCCAGCCATCAAACGGCCTATTGAAGCGGTCTGCGGCGTTGCAAATGCTCGCAATACCGACCGGTATTGCTGTGCTTTGCGCCTTGCAGCCCACTCCAATAGGCCATTTTCTGCCCGACGAGGAGTTTCCGAACAGGCCCTAGGCGGGATGATTTATACGCCCCCAGACGTCACAACGCCAACCTTGGCATCACTCTGCTTTGCCGTCTCAATCGCCGCCAAAGCCTGGCGGCCCAATCCCTCCAGCTTGCGTTGCCACATGCGTTGGAGCAAGGCTTCAAAGTCCCGAGCGAATTGACGGCCGTCAAAAAGACGGCTGTGTTGTTGCTGCGCGGCCAAGTGCGCACGCAATGACTGGCGCAGTCCGGTATCGCGCAGCACGCTCAACACCTTGATCTCATAGCCCTCGGCGGTGTCACACACCAACTGAGGCAGCTGCACGGCGTGCAAGAGACTGGCAGCCACGCGCTGAGCAAATGTCGGCCCGATCAAGGTCACCACCGGTACGCCCATCCACAGCGCCTCCCCCGCCGTGGTGTGGGCATTGCAAGGCCAGGTATCGAGATATACATCGGCGCAACCCAAGCGGCTGAGGTGCTCTTCCAGCGGCAACAACGGGGCGAATAGCAAGCGATGTCTGGCAATGCCACGCGCTTGGGCAGCAGCCTCCAAGGCACGCTGAACGTTCCCATTCCACTGCAAAAGCCACAAGTACGCGCGAGGCTCAGCATGCAGAAGCCGGCACCACAGGTCGAACACTTCCTCCGAGATCTTGTACGACTGATGAAAGCCGCACAACACTAAGGCATCGTCGGGCACCCCCCAAGTACTGCGCTGGCGCACGGCGGGCCGCGGCCGGTGCGCATCATTGGGCTGATAGCAGTGCGGCATCTGCGCAATGGCCTCGCTGAAATGAGCGGCATGCGCCAATGGGGTGACCACCGGGTCGCCGACAAAATAGTCGATGTACGCTGCCCCTGTGGTGCCCGGAAAGCCCAACCAGGTCACTTGCAAGGGCGCCGGCCGGCAGGCAAACACCGGCAACAGCGTGTCATGGGTTGCGCCTTTGAGGTCAATCAAAATATCAATCTGCCGCTCGCGAACACGCTGAGCCACACCCTCAAAGCTCAGCCCACGAAGGTCTTCAAAGTGCTCACTCGAGGCCTGCACACGTTGCCGCATGGCGCTGCCATCGTCGGGCCCTGTTGAAAACAGGCTCACCTCGAAAACGCTGCGGTCGTGACTCTCCAGCATTTGCACCATCAATTGGCTGGTGGCATGTTGATGAAAGTCGGCGGAGGCGTAGCCGAGCCGAATCCGAGCACCGTGCCGTTTGGCAGACACCTTGGGCAGGGGCCGCACGTTGCACTGAACATGGGCCGCATAGTGCTGTGCGACCTTGAGTTGCGCCAGGGGGTCCGCTACCAGCACAGCGTGCGGAAATGGCCCGGTCTCAGCCGCCACGCCATCGGGTGTGCGCGCCAAGGCCGCGGTCAACTCATTCAATGCCTGATGGGCTTGAGGCCAACGACACGCTTCCCGCTCTAGAAATGCAAGTTGTCCACGACCCGCCAACTCACTGGAGCCCAAACCCAAGGCCAACGCGGTGCGCACACACTCTGCGGCCTCGGCTTTGAGGCCCATGTCTTTGAACGACATCCCCATCCGGAAGTGCGTGACAGCCTGGTCCATTCGCAGGGCCAACCCTGCCATGAAGGCTTGCACAGCCTCAGGGTGGCGTCGACAGCGCTGCAAAGACACGCCCAGGGCAATCCAAGCGTCATGGTCTTTGATCAGTGCGCATGGCATACCTTGCAAGCAAGCAACTGCCGCTTCATTTTGGCCCAAGGCCAACAAAGCATGGGACTCTAGGGTGTAGGCCACCAACACCAGCGGGTGCGCCACGTGCAAGCGCCGAGCCAAAGCAACGGCATGCTCACTGCGAGTGGCTTTGATCGCCGCATGGATCGCCGCCACGGCGTAGGCGGCTTCCGCCTGCCAACGACTTGCTTGCTCGAAAGCCGCCAGCGCCTGCTCCCACTGGCGTTGTTCAGCAAAGCCTTGCCCCACCATCCAACGCTTGTGGGCTTTAACCTGGGCGGCCGGGGCGCCGACTTTGGCGGGGCTGGCGGGGCTGGGTAACACGAGAGCCATTGTTGATTCTCCATGCGCCGCGCCGTCATGATTGACGGTGGGTGTGCGTTGCCGCAAGGGTACGAAGCTCGGGAAAGATTCAGTGGGCGGAAATAGCCTCTTCCTGAGGGCCAATTCATGCCCAGGTACCGCACGCACGGCATCCCTGGGTCACGACACGGCAACACCCGCCCGCATCAATGCTTCGCGCTCGCGCCATGCTTGCGCCGAGGCCTGCTGCCCCAAGCTGTCATAGAGCACAGCCAAATTGTGAGCAGCCAGAAAGCTGCCTCGCCCACGCACGGAGTCCGGCAACTCAGCTCGCTCGCCAATCTCAATCGCCTGCAGCCAGCTGGACTCGATCATGGGCAGCAGTTGCGGTGCACGGCCGGCATCCTGATACGCCCAATCCAAAAAAAGGTCGCCGAGTGCAAAGTAAAAATCAGGCGAGTGCGACCAATGCCCCTGCTCGCGCTGTGCCAAAGCCAAAGCGGCCTCGAAGGCACACAATTTTTTCAGCGTGAACAATGCTCTGAGCACCAGATCATGGCGCCAAGACGCTTCCATGGGGGCGCCGACCAAAGCCTTGTCATACCAAGGCGCCGCCTGATCAAACGCGCCCCGAACCTCAAAGTCTTTGCCGAGCTGATACTGCAAGTAGGGATCATCAGCCTGACCGTCCAGCGCCAGCTGCAAAAGGTGTGCATTGCGCCCCGCTTTGGCCGGCATCAAGTGCGCACGATAGCCATCGTGCGCCAGCACCAGGGGCAAACGCACACGCGGCAAATCGGACTCGGGCTGCTCATGCACGCGGCCGCTGTACCTCACCCCGTGGGGCAACACACGAGACAACCAACTCGGTGCACGCTCGACGCTGTGCGGCGTCTGGTCAAACTCGCTGCTGACGACGACTTGCCCTATAAAGTCGGCTGGCCGAGCTCGCAAGGTCGCGAAGGCCTCAGTTCCCAGCTCGATCCATTCATCGGCATCCATGACCAAGCGCCAAGGCGCATCGGTCAAGGCCAAGGCGGCATTGCGCGCGGCAGAGAAATCGTCCACCCACGCGAAGTGGCCCACCCTCGCGCCACAGGCCTGAGCCAAGCGGACGGTGTCATCCAGCGAACCCGTGTCGAGCACCACCATCTCATCCACCCAGGGCTTGGCACTGTGCAAGCTGCGCTCGATACACCGCGCTTCGTTGCGCGCAATCATCACCAGTGCAATGCGGTTCATGGCTTGAGCTTGTCGTAGCAGTAAGCAAGAAGGATTGATTGTGCCGGCAAGCCGCCATTGACATCCCAATTCTGGCCTGCAGTCGCAATAAGGCCGCGCACGTGCCGCTTTTCAAAGAATCAAGGGTCTCAATTTTTTGCCATGCCGCTTCAATCCCGTTTAACTTTTTTCTTAAGTTCTCAGCACAGCACGCCGATAAGTGCATCAACGCACCTTAAATAAATCTAGGTCGTGGTCCGGTTAGCCGGCCGAGGGTTGAACAGCTGGAAATCGCTGCGCGACACAACGGTTGACTAGTGCGGGCGGAGCGAGGGTTTTGAAGGGGTTGAGAGGCCCATTGAAGCCCTCGCAAGCAAAGGTGATTCGCGAAGGCATCGGCAACGATGTCGTCACGGGTGACTGGCGTTAAACGCCGGCGGCTAGGCCGGGAGTCATTTCAACTTTAAGGAGTTTTATCATGGCAATGACCATCAACACCAACGTAATCTCTCTGAATGCTCAGCGCAACTCGGCGACGTCCCAGATGTCGTTGGCGACATCGATGGAGCGCTTATCCTCTGGCCTGCGGGTCAACTCGGCAAAGGACGATGCGGCCGGTCTGGCCATTGCAGACCGCATGAACGCTCAAGTCCGGGGCACTACAGTCGCCATCCGCAACGCCAACGACGGCATCTCGATGGCGCAAACGGCTGAAGGCGCACTGTCCACCATCACCGACGCGCTGCAGCGCATGCGTGAGTTGTCCGTACAAGCCCAAAACGGCTCCAACGGCACCGGCGACCGTATCAACCTCGACACGGAATTTCAACAGCTGACCGCTGAAATCACCCGCATTTCCGACCAAACCAAGTTCAACGGAACGGCCATCGTCGGGGCCTCGGCGGGCGCTCAAGTGTTCCAAGTGGGCGCCAACAACGGCGATACGCTGACCGTGACCACCAGCGCAGTGGCCGCTATCACAGGCGACTTGCTCACCTCCGCCACTGCATCAACCGCCCTCGCTGCGATTGACACGGCACTCGACACCATCACCACCAGCCGTGCCACCTACGGTGCCGCCATCAACCGCTTCAACTTCACCATCCAGAACTTGACGATCACAGGCGAAAACCAATCTGCTGCACGGGGTCGGATTCTCGATGCCGACTTCGCATCAGAAACGGCCAATTTGTCGCGCTCACAGATCCTGCAACAGGCCGGTACAGCCATGGTGGCACAAGCCAACCAGCTGCCCAATCAGGTGCTTTCACTGCTGCGATAAGCGGCAACGATTCACCGCTTCAAACCGCCCTTCGGGGCGGTTTTTTTTTGCCTTCTGATTTAGGGCCTGTTCGGAGCAGTCCTCGCCACATCATCACGACTGCACTGACAGGCCGAGAAGGCCCTGTTCATCAGCGTTTGCAAAATTTGTCACAGACCGCAAACCAGCCACTATGCTGGCCTAGATTTGACCCATTAAAGATGAGCAGTGAAACACCTTTTTATCAACAGACCCTGCGCGCCAGAGCTGCCGAAAATGATCCCAACAGACCAGTTTTTCATTCTGGCCTGACAGTGATCCGGTGCAGTTGCCGGACGTCTCAAGACAATTTAGGAGTTCTCACATGGCGGCGACAATCAACACCAACATTGCCTCTTTGAACGCGCAACGGAACTTGGCGACCTCGCAAATGTCGTTGTCAATATCGATGGAGCGACTTTCATCGGGTTTGCGCGTGAACTCTTCCAAAGATGATGCTGCGGGCCTGGCGATTGCCGACCGGATGAACGCCCAGATCCGAGGCACCAACGTCGCGATTCGAAATGCAAACGACGGTATCTCGCTGGCGCAAACCGCAGAAGGCGCCTTGGCCACCATCACCGACGCCCTGCAACGCATGCGTGAGTTGTCGGTGCAGGCCCAAAACGGCTCCAACGGAACCTCTGACCGTCTCAATCTCGACACCGAGTTTCAACAACTGTCACTCGAAATTACCCGCGTTGCCACCCAAACCAAGTTCAACGGCACCGCCATCGTCGGCGCGGGATCGGGCGTCCAAATATTCCAAGTGGGTGCCAACAACGGGGACACGCTGACCGTCACCACCAACACCGTGGCCACCGTCGGGGGCGATTTGACCACAGCCGACAATGCCTCCACGGCCCTGGCCGCCATCGATGCCTCGCTCGACCTGATCACCACCGACCGGGCCACTTACGGCGCAGCCATGAGCCGCTTTGATTTCGCCATCTCCAGCCTGCGCATTTCAGGTGAGAACCAATCAGCGGCCCGCGGCCGGATCATGGACGCCGATTTCGCTGCAGAAACCGCCAACATGTCGCGTGCCCAAATTTTGCAGCAAGCGGGCACTGCCATGGTGGCCCAAGCCAACCAATTGCCTCAGCAGGTGCTGCAGCTGCTCAAAAACTGAGCCCGAGGACTGGCTCCTAGTGCAGTGTTGCACGCTATCTGGAACATAAAAACGCGCCTTTGGGGCCATGGCGGCGTTGCAAATCCTCGCGATACCTACAGGTATCGCTGTGGTTTGCGCCTTGCCCTGACCCCAAACGCATCGTCTTTATTTGTTCCATCAAGCGTGCAACACTACACTGGCGTTTTCCCTGATCCCCGGCAGGAAGAT
>JANMGB010000330.1:0-6556 GCA_031374415.1 Burkholderiales bacterium | reverse complement strand
ATCTTCCTGCCGGGGATCAGGGAAAACGCCAGTGTAGTGTTGCACGCTTGATGGAACAAATAAAGACGATGCGTTTGGGGTCAGGGCAAGGCGCAAACCACAGCGATACCTGTAGGTATCGCGAGGATTTGCAACGCCGCCGTGGCCCCAAAGGCGCGTTTTTATGTTCCAGATAGCGTGCAACACTGCACTAGGGCGTGTTCTGAAAGAACTGGTTTTTTGCTGGTCGCTCGCATGACTGTTCCGAGAGGTAAGAGGCAAGGTTTTTAATCAGTCTCCGGAGGCATGCTCTCAGTCGCGCGTCGCGGTGCTTCCCACGAGGGTGAGCTGCTGCGGAAGTAACAATTTCAGTTCGTGTGACAGCTGCTGCTCGACGAACCCACCCATGGCATTCAGCCCCGCATCATCAAAGACATCGGCTGCCGGTTGCACCATGACCATTCGAGGGCGTCACACCCTCCAAGGGCGATGCCCCTAGCACAGCGTCTGCGCAAAGGGTATCGCCCTGTGAACCCACCCAGCCGCCAATGACCATGCATTGCCCGGCCGAGCAAGCCTTCAACGTCACTGCGTCGTGATTTCCTGCGTCAGGCGCTCGGTGTCGTCCGACTTGACCACCAGCACCTTCATGCCGCCCGACACGGTCAGGTCAGGCAGGGTCACCACCAGCCAGTCGGCGTTGTTGGCCAGGTTGACCGGGGCGCTGAACAGCACCGTCTTGTTGCCTTTCGAGGTGATGCGCATCTGGTAGTCGCCACCCTCAAATTCCAGCGAATCGCTGCCCGATGCCGGCACCGTGTTCTTGTAGGTCACGCCAGAAAAAGTCGGGGTGACGGTGGCCAGGCTGGTGGTGGCTGGCGTCAGGTAGACGTCCACGTCCGAACGGGTGAACGAGGCATTCAGCACCCGCACCCGGGCGCGCTCGGATATCAATCCCTTGTTGTAGGGGTCGCGAATGCTGACGAGTTCCACCGATGGGGAGCCAGGCAGGGCCACCAGGGTGTACTTGTTGCCACGGGCCGGGTCCAGACCCACCGAGGCCACGTCCAGCAGACCGGTCGTGGTGCGCACCGTCCAGGTGGCGTTGGAGGTCGAGGTGTCGTAGTAGCGTGAGGCGAACTTATAGCCGGCGTCGCGGGCGTCCTGCTGTTCAGTGGCCCCACGGTACAGCGTCAGGCTGGGGCTCAACGGCACCGCGTTGATGAGGCGCACCTTGGGATCGGCCACGTCCAAGCGGTCATCGAGATCGTCCTCGTTGCCCCCACCGCAAGCCGCCAGGAACGCCAACGGCGCCATGATCAGAACAAGTTTGGAGATCGAGTATTTGAAAGACATGAGAAATCCTTTAGACAACGTAAGAAAGGGGTGCGGCGTCACAGGCTGTGAAAGTGAAACGTGGAGGCTGCAAAGAGTGACTGAAGCGGTGTTCAGAGCTTAGAAGCCCTGCGCGGTGATGCTTGTCGGTCGTGCGCGGGTCCGTGTGTCAGCCAAGGCGCACACCCCGCGTCGGCGCAGGGGCCACAATGGCCCCTTATTCATCGTCGGGACGACCATGATCACCGTGCACCACCTCAATGATTCGCGCTCGCAACGGGTGCTTTGGCTGTTGGAAGAGCTGGGCTTGCCTTATGAGATTCAGCGCTACCAGCGCGATCCCGTGAGCATGCTGGCCCCCGCCTCGTTGCAACAGGTGCACCCGCTGGGCAAATCCCCGGTGATCGTCGACGACGGAGTGACGGTCGCCGAGTCCGGCGCGATCATCGAGTACCTCGCCGAGGGCCCGGGGCAGGGGAGGTTGGTGCCGGCAAGGGCAACGCCCGCACATCGCCAGTACCGCTACTGGCTGCACTTTGCCGAAGGCTCGGCCATGCCGCCGTTGCTCCTCAGTCTGATTTTCGAGCGCATCCGCACCACCGCGCCGTTTCTCGTGCGGCCAGTGGCCAAGGGCATTGCCGACAAAGTGATGGGCTTGCTGGTGCGCCCCAACCTGAAGCGCCAGTTTGATTTCATCGAGGCCACACTCACCCAGCAGGCCTGGTTGGCCGGCGACGCTTTCAGTGCCGCCGACATCCAGATGAGCTTTCCGCTCGAAGCCGCCACCAGCCGCGCTGGCCTGGACGCCCGCTGGCCGCACACAGTGGCCTACCTCCAGCGCTTGCATGCCCGCCCGGCCTACCAACGCGCGCTCGAACGGGGAGGTCCCTACAGTTATGCTTAGGGCTTCACCTGTTCAATCCCTTTTAGAATCCCACCCATGCGTCATCGAAGCCACGGCCGCCGGGATTTCATCGCGGCTGGAGACCTGCCCGATGACATTTTTCGGTAGCATGCGCCCAGCCCACGAAAACCATCCAGGACTCCTGCGACACGCTGGTCGGGAAGCGCAGAACAGTACGGCCCGAAACCTGGACACACCGCACAAGACGCCATGAAGCAACGACCCAATCGGCCTGGAAGACCGCCGCGTGCGTTGCGTCGAGAAGTG
Source organism: Burkholderiales bacterium (assembly GCA_031374415.1). GTDB lineage: Bacteria > Pseudomonadota > Gammaproteobacteria > Burkholderiales > Burkholderiaceae_C > CANHBY01. The sequence continues at coordinate 4,071 of JANMGB010000330.1, read as the reverse complement.
ACCGCGAGTGTTGGGGGCCGCGAATTGGGCGGGTGCTGCGGCGGTGTTGACGAAGCGGCGCCGACCGAACGTCAACATAAGGACCGCCTTAGCGATGCGCGTGGACAAACCAGCTGGTTGGGATGTGGCCAGGCCAGTAACGATTGATTGATCCGGAAAGAGAGTTGCAGTACGAAATGACCACTGACGAACAACCAAGAGGATGGGTCAAGCCGCAGCGCAAGCCAACGTTGGCCGAGCTGAAGGCCCTGATCGCTGAGACAGAGACACAGCTCGCGATGCTGAAGCAAGAGGAGTTCAATCTGGAGCAAGGGCCGCGTCTTGAAGCGATTGCTCAGATTCGAAACATCATGCGTGCGCAGCAGCTGACGGTTGCTGACATCACAAAGAAATAGATTTCGTGGGCGCGAAACACAACGGATGGGAACGCGAAACAAGCAGGAGTGCGTCAGCATGAAGGGGCGTGCAACTATCACGCTCCTTGGGAGTTAAGCGACGCTATGCGCATCATCCTCATTGCGGCACGAGCGGACAATGGATGGCTCATAAGCCCGAAACACCAAAAGATGGGAAAGAAACCTAGCAATGCACTCCTACGTAATCGACGGCGTTGTTTACACCTGTCCGATGTATGTCGTCCGAGCAGGACCAGCTTGGCAAGTGCGGATGCCAGGGACGAAGTCGGCCTACTTTGCGGATTCGGTATTTGGATCGATTGAACGGTCACATGAAGTTGCGCTGAATGCCCGCGAGTCTGCTGCACCCGTCACGAGGCTGCAACGTCCACTGGCAGAGCGTGAGCGAGCGGGGAAGACCATTCCGACCGGCATCCCAGGGGTGATTTTTTGCGTGAAGCACCGAGCCGGCAAGAGACGGGAACACCAGCTGCGAGTGCAAATGCCCGACAGGTCGTTCCGCACGATCTACGTTGGCACCGACGCGACTTGGCAGAAAAACTTTGAAAAGAAGATTGAGCTGGCGCGCGCGATCCGTGCAGACAACGTCAGCGCAGAGATGCACCCCGTCTCCATGAGCTCAACCTGATCGGGAAGAGCTGAGAGCGACACCTTTGGTCTGGATCGAGATCGCAAGCAGCTTGAAACCGGTGCTCAAGCCCCAGCGACGTAATGGGTGCTCTCGTCTTCCGTGATGAGATTGAGCTGGCCTCGGTGCCGCTGGGTCCAATCCACGCTGGGATCCTGGCTGCGAAGATGTCGAATCAAAAAATAACTGCCCAAGCGCTCCATGCAGAACGACCAGATGCGCGCCTGGGTGCCCTCGCGCCGCGTGGGATACCGGTTCACGCAGGCACGAACCACATTTTCAAGCGCTGTGATGGATTGAATCCAGAAATCTGCGGGGAAAAACCCCAGCTCGACGCCACCTGGGAAAAAGATCTTCTCCTGAAAAAACACGGGAACCTCGTTCTTGTCCAGTACCCCCAGTTCAACCGCTTCGGCTGTGAAGCGCAAGAAGTCTTCGACGTGGTGCACGTCCTTGTACTGGTAGAGGTAGTCGAAGTTGGTGCCGTTCATGGTGAACTGCCCAGGCTGTCCGATCAGAAAGCTTTCGTTGCCCGGCAGCATCAACTCGGCCAGCGGCAAGGCGTCCAGTTGGCCTTTGGGGAGTACGTCCATCACTTGGTAGTTGGCAGCCTGGGTGCCAATGCGCTTGCGCGAGATGAACTTGCGGTATTGGCAAATGCCCACCTGCCGTGCCTGCGGCCGATGCTTGAGCAAGTAGTTTTTGAACGCGAAAGCGCCTGCGCTGCCACCCAGAACGGGGTGGTAGGGCTCCCACTCGGGTGCCAGATCACGCAGGTTGAGGAGGCCTTCGCCTTGCGCTTGGCCGGAGTAAAGGGGCGTGACGTAAGCGGGGTAGTTGACCCACAGCGGAACGTGGGTCAAGCAGGCATACGCGAGCCCGTCGTGGTCAGCCATGTCAGCGAACTCGCTTCAAGTAACCCTGCGGCGCCACGCTGATGAGCAGCTTGTTGTCGATGTGGCTGTCGATCTCGAACTCGGGGTGGTCTTGAAGGTAAGCCTTCACAGCCGACTTGGGGCTGTCGCCCGGGCCCCAGGTGCGGTTGGGGTACATGCCGGCAGGGAGGTCTTCGACAATGGTGTCGAAGACCACGCAGTAGCTGCCCACGGTGGTCAACGGGGCATAGGCCTGCAACTCCGCCAGCACATGGTCGTGGGTGTGGTTGCTGTCAAGCGCCACCAACACGCGTTTCTTGCCGGCGGCGTGGGCCTTGACCTGCTCGACAATGGCCGGGTCCACGCTGGAGCCTTGCAACATGGTGATGCGCTTGGCCATGGGGTGCTCGACGATGGCGGCCTTGTTGTGCGCACGGATGTCAATGTCAATGCCCAGCACGCGCGCGTCTTTCGGGCCACCACACGAGGCATTGAGCTCGAGCATGGCGGCCTCAAAAATCAGTGAGCCACCGTGGGCAATGCCGGTTTCAATAATGAGCTCAGGTTGGATTGTCCAGATCAGCTCCTGCATGGCCACAATGTCTTGTGGGTACTGGATGATGGGCCGGCCCATCCATGAGAAGTTGTACGAGTACTTGGGATCGGTGGACTCTTTCATGAAGGCCGCGGCGCTGGCGAGCAACGCTTTGTTTTGGCCGTTGCTGTCCAGGCGGTCTTGGCATTCTTTGGCGAATTCGTTGTTCATGGGTTGCCCGCGAGTGTCAGGGGGTTGAAGAGGGAAGGCATCGGTCTAGTTTGCTGCGGTCACCCCAGAAAGCCATGGGCTCATAGTCGGGGTAAGGAAAGTCGCCTAGCGAGGGCGTGATGGACCAGCCGTTCTCAGCGATCCAGCCTTCGACCTGTTTGCGCACCGACACAGGCTGGCCGGAGCAGATGTTCACAATGCCGTTGTCGCGCCCACCAAGGGCCAGATCGGCCAGGTGCCGCGCAACCTGGCCCACGCCCAGGTAGTCACGTAACTGCTCGCCGCCTGACATGGGAAAGGTCTTGTCGCCTCGCGCCACAGCAGCACGCAGCTTGGGCAACAAGGAGCTCTCAGCTTGGCCCTCGCCGTGCATGTAGAAAAGCCTGGCCCAGGTGAGCGCGAACGGCCGGCTGGCCTGCAAATAGGCCAACTGCTGGCGCAGCGCGTCCTTGGCGTAACCGTAGGGGTTGGTCGGGCGTGGAGGCATGTCTTCGGTCAGCGCGCCAGACTGCATGCCGTACTCAAAACAGGTGCCTGTCACCACCAAGCGTTGCAAACCAGCACCCGCCATTTCTCGCAAGAACTGGTAATGCACCGGCAGTTCATGCTCAAAGTGATGCAATGATTTGTAGTTGGGCAAACCTCCCCACGCCAGGTGGATCAGCGCATCGGGCTGACCCAGCAGCTCGTGGGCATGGGCCGGGGCGCTCAACAGGTCTTGCCGTAGCACGCGGTGGCGCGACCACTCCGCGGGCACGAGCACCGCAGAGCGCACCAGCAGGGTGAGGGCAACGCCCGCACGATCCAGGGCAGCCACCACATGGCGGCCGATGAACCCGGTGGCACCCGTCACGGCCACTTTCATGCCGCGCACCACCGCTGGGGCATGGCGGGCACATCCAGGTGCAGCGGGGTGAGTGTCATCGATAACGCTCCTGGGCAAAAAGGGGCTCGAAACTGCCGTACTCCCGTCAGTACACCGCGATGCCTGTTTTTCTTTAGGCCGAAAACAGCCGGATTTTCAGGTCTGTTCGAAGCAAGGGCTGCTCCGAACAGACCGTAGCGCCCCCTCTCAGTGGATTTGAAAGGTTGATCTTGCCAAAGCGAACAGGTGGCGCATGGGCAAGCTGAGCTGGGGGGAATGCAGCGCACGGGGATGTTGCTTCTGAGGCATGCTCCTGGATCCCCGCCTGCGCGGGGGTGACGGGAGAAGGCGGGAGAAGGCGGGATGACGGGCGCAGAGTTTGGCATCTCACCACGTCATTCCCGCGCAGGCGGGAATCGTGCGCCCGTGAAGGCGTGCAATCAGCACGGTGGAAGTCCGTGTCGGGGCAAGCCATGACCCCGTAGCCGAGAGTAACTGCGTCGCTGCGAAGCGGGGTGGAG
>JANMGB010000269.1:0-1928 GCA_031374415.1 Burkholderiales bacterium | reverse complement strand
CAAGTCGCTGGAACGGGACGCGCTTTACCCCAGAGCGCAGGCCTGCCCGACGCCGTATTCGCACATGACGGTCAGATCACCAAGCAAAGAGTTCGGGCCCTGGCGCTGTGCGCCCTGGCACCACATCCTGGCGAGCGACTGTGGGACATCGGTGCGGGTTCCGGGTCGGTGGGTATCGAATGGCTGCTGGCGCACCCCCGATGTGACGCCGTGGCCATCGAGGCCGATCCGACCCGTGCGGCGCGACTGCGTGGCAACGCCGATCGTCTGGGCGCCGATCGTCTGGTGCTGGTGACAGGCACCGCGCCGCAGGCCTTGGCAGGCCTCCCCGAGCCCGATGCGGTCTTCATCGGTGGCGGGCTCTGCGACGAGCTTCTGATGCACCTGTGGCATGCTCTGCCCCTGGGCTGCCGTGTGGTCGCTCATGCGGTGACGCTGGAGTCTGAAGCTGTTCTGAGCGCATGGCATGCCCGAGAGGGTGGCAAGCTGCTTCGTTTCGAATTTTCAGAGGCTGTACCGCTGGGCACACGGCGCGGCTGGCGCGCCGCCCACCCGATCATCCAATGGAGCGTGACGCGATGATCCAAGAAACACCAGTTGGACGCACGGTAGCTGGTTTTGGGTTTCGCAGCGCTGCGACGCAGGCCTCACTGCGGGATGCCTTGACCCAGGCCCTCAAGCAAGCGCAGCTCGCGACGACATCGGTCCACGCCATCACACTGCTTGCGGTGGCGCAAGACAAGGCAGATGCTCACTGCCTGCGCGCCCTGGTTGCTGAGCTCGGTCTGCCCCTGTGCGCGGTTGCGCCGGCGCACGTTGCAGCCACGCCCACCTTGACTGAAAATGCCACCGTGCGCGTTCTTCGAAGCAGCGGCAGCACGGCCGAAGCAACGGCACTGGCCACCGCGCTGATGCATGGCGGGCCGGGCGCGAAGCTCTTGCACCCGCGCTCGGTGTCAAGCGACCACCTGGCCACCTGTGCCATTGCGACCTTCGATCACCCTGGGACTTGCCCATGACCATCCACTTCATCGGCGCCGGTCCTGGTGCACCCGATCTACTGACCCTGCGCGGGCGCGATTTGATCGCCTCCTGCCCTGTGTGCCTCTACGCCGGCTCGCTGGTGCCCGAAGCCATCCTTTCGCATTGCCCGCCGGGCGTGCACATCGTCAACACCGCACCACTCGATCTCGACACGATCATGGCCGAGATGATTGCTGCCCACGCGGCTGGCAAAGACGTGGCCCGCTTGCATTCGGGTGACCTCTCGGTGTGGTCGGCGATGGGCGAGCAACTGCGCCGATTGCGCGAGGCCGGCATCCCCTACACCGTCACCCCCGGTGTTCCAGCCTTTGCCGCAGCGGCGGCAGCGCTGGGTGCGGAACTCACGCTGCCCGGCCAGGCGCAATCGCTGGTTTTGACCCGCACGTCGGGCCGCGCCTCGCCGATGGCGCCTGGTGAAAGCCTGTCCCGCTTCGCTGCCACGGGTGCCACACTGGCGGTTCACCTGTCGATCCACCGGCTTGCCGAGGTCGTGGCCGAGTTGACACCGACCCTGGGTAGCGCATGCCCGGTTGCCGTGGTCTACCGCGCCAGCTGGCCCGACGAGAAGATCGTCCGTGCCACGCTGGCCACCATTGAGGCCGCCATGGGCGATGGTGTGGAGCGCACGGCGCTGATCCTTATCGGTCCTGCGCTCGCCGCCGAGGGCTTTGCCGAAAGCCGCCTCTACGCCAGCGACTACGACCGGCGCTTCAGGCCGATCACAGCGTTCGACGGTTCCCCGCCTGAGCAATCGATCCACCCGGCGAGACCAGCGAGCTGAAAATTCCCCCCCCCGTTCCAATGCCCGACCCGGCGCCACCTGGTGCGTCCACTTCAAGGATACCCCACCATGCACATGGAACCCGGAATGGGGGATGGCACGA
>JANMGB010000266.1:0-2722 GCA_031374415.1 Burkholderiales bacterium | reverse complement strand
CGAAAGACCCGGACGAAACCGGCCTCAATGAAGCAGGAACCCACTGAAGCGACTCTGTGTGAGCTCACTCATGCATAGCGCCGTAGGAATCCCCCTCCTTCCCGCGCAAGCGGTGGCCCAAGGCCAAGGTGGGGGAGGATGCCAACAACCCGCCGGCTCGCGTTTTGCTTGTCCATTTACACCGACTACGCATTAAATCTCTCCATGCCGTACCCCATCAATCCAAACCGTACCCGCCCTACCCCCCGCCCAGCCAACCCAAACGGCGCTCAACCCACAGCTAGAGCTACCGCACCCCATCACGGCCCAGCCGCTCAGCCAACAGTCAACCCACCCGCCGCCACCCAGGCCGCCCCGCCCCCTCGTCGGTGGACCCAACAACTTCGAAGTAACCTCGGATTGTGGCGCCCTGCTGTTCGAGAATGGATCATGGACAACGGCGGATATTACGCCCAGCCACGTCGCCAAGCAGAGACTCGAATGAAAGACTTCTCCGCTCGTCAAGGTCTTCTTAAATTGGGCGATGCGTCTTACCTCAACCTCAACGGGTTGCGCCTCAGCAGCCTACCCCGGTTGTTTCCTCCAGGGGTTGAAAGGCTTTCTTTGTATGGTTGCGAATTACGCTCGATTGAGAGCCACCTGCCTGCTGGCCTTCGCGATCTCGACCTGGCGATCAATGAGTTGCGCACCCTGCCTGGCTACTTGCCCAGATCCCTTTATTCAATTCGGGTCAGTCAGAACCAGCTCAGTGCACTATCGGGTAACCTGCCTAATCGCCTTGGCCAACTGATTGCCGACAACAACCGGCTCACCACAATACCGGAAAGCTTGCCGCGTCACCTGCATACACTCACCGTTGGCCACAATGAGCTCAGTGCGCTACCGACCAATCTACCTCCCAATTTGAGGACGCTAGCTTTTAACAACAACCAGATCACCGCACTACCCAACAACCTGCCCTTGACCCTGACCAAGCTCAACGCCAGCAACAACCGACTGCGAGATATTTCTCCAGAGGTCATCAGTCGCTTGGCCCAAATGAACCGATCTGCCGAGATCGATTTGACTGGCAACCCCCTCTCGCCACAAACCCTTGCCCGCCTCGACCGACTCCTCAGCGCGCACGATTATCGAGGCCCCACCATCCTCTGTAGCCGTCAGGAGGCACCCCAGGTCGGCCCGCTGCCTGTACCTCATGCCCCGGCCCCAAACCGACCCCCTGCACCACAACCCGCTGCCGCTCCAGTACAACCAGCTGTGTCAAACACAGGGGCCGAGCCCCAGGAGCTGGCTGGCATAGAAAACGAGTTAGTGAGGGACATCCTTTCATCTCTCAACCCAGAAGATCGTGCTATTTTTTTGGCAAGCATGTCGCTGCGGATGCAGATGCGCCAGCAGAGGTTGAAGGTCGAGGGCAAGGCAACACCGCGTCCTTCTTCGAACGGCTACTCAGATCTCAATTTCAACGGGATGGTGCCAGTACCTTCATCAGAAGGCGGTGAACTTGTAGTGTGCCGACACTTCGCACAAATGTTCGTAGAACACCCCAGAAAAAAGACTGGCCTGATGGCTCAGTTCAGTACCCAGGAGGGGATTCAAACAGCGTTCGGGGACCAGTGGGACGAGGTGGATTTTGCGTTTTCCAGGGCCATTCGTGAAGCGCCGCAAGGCTGTAAACATGTTGTGGCGCCCGATGAGTTAGGTCGCTACTTGACGGCGCTAGCCACGACGCTCCAGGCAATCCCGCAAGAGTCGGATGGCCCTCAAGAGGCCAACGTCCTGTTGATCTGTGGCAACCATGCCATGGCGCTGCATGTACAGCGCAAGAACAAGTCCTCCGTGGACTACTTCACTGCCAAGCTCTACGATCCCAACACGACTGCCAACTACAAGCGCGTTGAGCAGCTGACGGCGCAAGGCCTGAGGAGTTTGAAGCTCGAGGATATGTTGTTCGGTCCACACCACTACGGGGGGTCGATGGGAATGGTATCTTTAGATCATCACCTGCAGCCGCAGATGGACAGGGGTGCCACATTGCCCCATGCTAAGAATATGTTCATGGCATTGCGTTGCGGCGTGTATGAGGACGTTGAGGCAATGCTCCAATCGTCAACTCGGATACCGACGGATCGCTTCAAATTACTGCAGGCCGAATCGGCCGAGTCCGAGCGGTACGGTCTACCTGGCCTGTACGTTGCGCTTTGCGACGGCCACGCAGAAACCGTCAAAAGGTTTGCGGAAACCGTATTGAGTTCCAACGACTTGGGGCGGGAAAAGATAGTCGAGTTATTGGCACCCAAGAGCAGGGACGGCACATCTGGTCTGTTCATGGCGCTTCAAAACGGCAACACAGAAACCATCAAGGCCTTTGCTCAGACTGTCTCAGCTTCGCACAACTTGGGCCCGGAAGAGATAGTCGAGTTGTTGGCAGCCAAGAGCAGTGACGGCACACCTGGTCTGTTCATGGCGTTTCAAGACGGCGACACAGAAACCATCACGGCCTTTGCTCAGACTGTCTCGTCTTCGCACAACTTGGGCCCGGAAGAGATGGTCGAGTTGTTGGCAGCCAAGAGAAGTGACGGTGTTGGCGCCGACCGAAAATTGACCCACTTAGAGCGATAGTGCCGACCCAAATTTGACCCGGGTGTTCAACCTACCCTGCCACCTTTTTGAGCAGGGGAGAAGGAGTGATCACCATGGCCATGATTGGCAAAGTCAAGCG
>JANMGB010000243.1:0-2505 GCA_031374415.1 Burkholderiales bacterium | reverse complement strand
TTCCTTGACCTCCTTGACTACGTGGCAACACCTTCCCCAACCTCTCCCACTGCTCGTCATCCAACGCGTGGCGTTCTTCGGTCATCTGCCTCAAAAGGCCGCCATTCTCCCCGACTTCTTTTCCGAACAGCCCCTAGTCACCTTGTCAGAGTGTCTGCATCGCTACCTCTATGGGAGCGCCCCACGGACGCTCCCATCTTCGGCTGGAGTGATCCCTGCATTCGGCGACAAAGGCTGCGACAGCTCCTCGCCTCGGGCTCGTTTAGCGGAGAAGGCAGTTATCTGCTCTTGCTACACGCAAAAGCCTTCGACTAGTTGCCTCATTGGTTGCTTTCACCTCCATTAACTCAAGTTTTTTATTTATAACTGGATATACAATTTTTTCGGCTGGTGTTTCAACATCGGTAGGAAATATCTTATCTGCATTCTTTATAAGAACGCACATGCCTTCAAACGCCTCAGCATCCAAGGACTTGAAGTCGATATCCTCTGATATTAATGTGAGGCCCAATGGTAGCAAGCCAAGCCTCAGGTCATCCGCTATTTTTTTATCTGGCTGGTTTGATATACTGGTCGCCAACCTCCCCGCTGACAGTATCAGCGCATGACGAACATCTGATTTCGATGCCTCTAGCTCTTTATTTTTTAACAACTGATAAAAAGATATTAATGATAGTGAAATTATCAGTGCCAAATAAATAGCATGGATTATTTTTTTCATTATTTTGGTGTTTGCCAGCCTGGTGAGTAAGATTCCCAAGGGATAGGAGGTTTACCCCATGCGCCCTCGTACCATGATCTGTTGAATATTTGAGGGCCATTCTTAACGATATTAAAGGCCTGAAGTGTTATTGATATTGTTCCATCCGGCAATGGTGAGCCAACGTCCTTCTCTCCAAAAATTGATCCGACAGGCCACAGACTAGAAGCTGCCCATGTCCAGAGACCTTGAGCAGGGGATCGCATACCATAGACGTTGCCCTGAAATTTTGCCGCAGCCCCATGAGCGTATAAAATTGCTTTTTCACGAGCATAACTATCGAATCCATATATGACTGATGCCCAAGAAGATTCATTCCCGGCTACATAATCATTTATCGTGGCGAGCATCTCATAAAAAAGCCTAATTTCAAGGCCGTGCGAGCCTGCGTGCTGGCGAGCGGATGAATCGATAGCCGCCTTATATTCTTCTTTCTTAGCCCAAGTTCCCATTTGTAAATCCTATGCTGTTGCTTTATTTAATGACAAGTCCCACCCTGCCGCGTCAAGGCCGACATTGGCGCTGCCATCTGACTTCGATCCTTTATGTGCCCAGGTTATCTTCGCATATTTTAATTTAAAAAACTCGACTGGAAGACCAACGAGTGGAGATGATGTTTCAACGTCTGATACTATGGCGTTATACATATTAATCGTTAGATAGTTTGTGCGCACGGTCCCTGACGAACGAAAGAAACGAATCTCTACATCGTAAGCATAGGCTGCAGAGCAAGCCTCCCACAGGTAGACGCTTGCTTTGTCAATATCTTTCGAGAATGTCATAGGCGCATGCTCGCAGCGTCCCACAGAGTGACCACCTGCTGTAGAGGCCGTGCTGCAGGTTGGCTGTTGGATGCCTTGGTTCCAAGAGGCGACTTCTAACCATCCCTTGTGCTCGGCGTCTGTCGACTCACCCGGAATGTCTTTCGAGTTGGTCTTCTTGGTGAACTTGACGAAAACGTCTTTCATGGTGCTCCTGTGTGGGTTTGCAATCACTTGCTGATCGAAACACTCTAACGTTGAGATGTAGGCCCAACCACCCCCGATTCCGGGGGTGGCATGACCTCGCAGTACAAATGTCCAGCAAAAACCCCTCGCACAAGGCACCTTCCTTGCTGGAAAGTGCAGGCCAACCCGTTGACGGTGCCCATGGGCTGCGCTCTACTGGAGCTTCATTCAAGGCATCCCCCTTGTTGCCGGCTCTTGGTTGAGCTGCTCAAAGTTTGAGGTGAAGGGGCGTCGCAGTCGTTACCTGCATTCAAAGGGTCATCCGATGTGATGGCTACCGTTCCTTGTAGGGCGGACACCCTTCGTGGGGTTAGAGGTCACCATGCTGTACAGGTGACCACGCGGTGAAACGGCCCCATGAAGTACGGGCCTTTCACTTGCGCTGAAATGCAGCGTGCCGTTGTCGCTGCGCCAGTGGCTGCGTGATGTTGGCGTGGCTGACTGTTCGTCGGCGCCGCAGCGTTTGCATGCGAGCGCTGAACCTGCAAACCATGCAGGGCTGTGGCGCAGCGTCGTTACTGGCAGCTTGCTGACAGTGACGACGCTTCCAGAAGCGCTACCACCGCTTGACGCGCTGTCAACAACAGCGCTGCAAGCTCGTAAGCGTTCCGGCAACCCATCTTTCGCAACACCAGAGAAGCTGAGAACCTTGCGTCTGTGATGACAACAGACGAAGCGAGGTGAGCATGGATCGAGAGCGGATTGAGAGTTGCCTGGAACAGGTGAAGGCCTATCAGG
>JANMGB010000242.1:0-3441 GCA_031374415.1 Burkholderiales bacterium | reverse complement strand
GCCAGCCGCCGAAAATGGTGAACGTGCAATACGGCTTGGTCGATGGTGCCGTAAAAGCCGTCACGCGGACATGGGACATGTCGGTGCTGACGCTGTCCATGTTCGGCAAGATGTTGATCGGCGAGGCCTCGCTAAAAAACCTCAGCGGCCCGCTGACCATTGCCGATTACGCGGGCCAATCAGCACGTCTGGGCTTGGCGTATTACTTGGGTTTTTTGGCCATCGTCAGTGTCAGTTTGGGAGTACTCAACCTGTTGCCTTTGCCAGTGCTCGACGGGGGGCACCTGATGTATTATCTTTTTGAAGCCTTGACCGGCCGTCCTGTGTCCGAGGTATGGCTTGAACGCTTGCAGCGTGGTGGGATGATTTTTTTGTTGCTGATCATGTCGCTCGCCTTGTACAACGATTCCACAGGCTTTCTCGCCACGCGCTGAGCGCCTTTCTCTTCCACATTTTCTCGGCCCTTAGGTCCGAACTAGCGCATGCCCTCTCAATCAATTGTGTTCCGCCGCGTTTTGGCGTCGATGGTGTTGGTCGGCGTGTGCCAGGTGCCTGTGGCCTGGGCCGTTGAGCCGTTCAAGCTCAAAGACATTCGCATCGAGGGCTTGCAGCGTACAGATGCCGGAACGGTATTTGCCTCGCTCCCGTTTCGCATTGGTGACACCTACAACGACGACAAGGCTGCTGCGGCTTTGCGTGCCTTGTTTGCCACGGGGTTGTTCCGAGACGTGCGCATTGAGATCGACAAGGGTGTGGTGGTGGTCATCGTGGACGAGCGCCCCGTCATCGCCAACATCGATTTTTCGGGGCTCAAAGAGTTTGACAAAGATATTCTCATCAAGTCATTGAAAGACTTTGGGATCAGCGACGGTCAGCCCTTTGACAAGGCCCTGGCTGATCGCGCTGAGCAAGAGCTCAAGCGCCAGTACCTGAGTCGCAGCCTTTATGCCGTTGAAGTCGTGACCACCGTCACGCCTCAAGAGCGCAACCGGGTCAACCTGACCTTCTCGATTGCTGAGGGTGGGGTGGCGCGCATCAAAGACATCCGCTTCACTGGCAACAAGGTGTTCTCGGAGGGCACCCTCAAGGGCCTGATGGACCTCAATGATGGCGGCTGGATGAATTGGTACACCAAGGCCGATCGTTACTCACGTGCAAAGCTCAATGCCGATCTGGAGACCGTGCGGGCCTTCTACCTGGATCGCGGCTATCTGGAGTTCGCGATTGAGTCGACTCAGGTTGCCATTTCGCCCGACAAGCAGGACATCGTTCTCACGGTGCAGGTGAAGGAGGGTCAAGCCTACACCGTGACCTCGGTGAAATTGGAAGGCAACTATCTCGGCAAGGACGATGACTTCAAGGCCTTGGTCACGATCAAGCCCGGGCAGCCTTACCGGGCTGAGGCCGTGGCAGAGACAGCCAAGGCTTTCACTGACCGCTTTGGCTCGTTTGGCTATGCTTTCGCCAAGGTCGACGCCCGCCCCGACATAGACCGCGTCTCCGGGCAGGTGGCTTTGACCTTGGTGTCGGATGTACAGCGGCGTGTCTATGTGCGCCGCATCAGCGTGGCAGGCAATGCCGTCACACGCGACGAAGTGGTGCGTCGTGAGTTCCGGCAATTTGAGGCATCTTGGTACGACACCAACAAAATCAAACTCTCGCGAGACCGCGTCGACCGGCTGGGCTTTTTCAGCGAGGTGGGTATTGAAACCGCTGAAGTTCCCGGGGCACCTGATCAAGTCGACCTGGTCATCCGTGTGAAAGAGAAGCCCACTGGCAATTTGTTGCTTGGTGCGGGTTTTTCATCAGCGGACAAAGTGTCGATCAGTGCGGGTATCAAGAAGGAAAACGTTTTCGGCTCGGGCAACTACCTCGGGATTGATGTCAACACCAGCAAGTCGCAGCGCAACCTGGTGCTCAGTACGGTCGATCCGTATTTCACCCAAGACGGTGTCTCGCGCGCCGTTGACCTGTACTACCGCACCACCCAGCCCCTCAACAGCCAGGGCGAGAGCTACAAGCTGGTCACCCCAGGCGGGGCGATTCGTTTCGGAGTGCCGTTCAGTGAGCTGGACACCGTGTTTTTTGGCGTCGGCTATGAGCAAACCGATATTCGCGGTGACGTGGGTTTGCCTACGGCCTACCGCGTTTACCGAGATCAATTCGGCAACGTCAGCAATTCATACCCGCTCAGTTTGGGTTGGACGCGTGATGGCCGTGACAGTGCGGTCGTGGCGACCACCGGACGCTATCAACGCCTCAACGTTGATTGGAGTGCCGCAGGGGACGCGCGCTATGTGCGCACCAACTACCAGTTCCAGCAGTACTTTGCGCTCACGCGCCAAACCACGTTTGCCATCAATGCCGAGCTGGGCGTGGGCAAAGGAATTAACGGACGACCCTATCCAATTTTCAAGAATTTTTACGGTGGCGGCTTGGGCACCGTGCGTGCTTTCGACCAAGGATCGCTGGGTGTGAGAGACTCCACGACTACCGCCTACTTGGGCGGCACTCGCCGCTTCAATGTCAACGGCGAGTTGTACTTGCCCTTGGCGGGTACGGGCAACGACCGAACCTTGCGCTGGTTCACTTACCTGGATGTGGGCAATGTGTGGGGCGAGGAACAAAGTGTGACTGCCGACAGCTTGCGGGCATCGACCGGGATCGGCTTGAGCTGGATATCGCCGGTCGGCCCTCTCAAGCTCAGCTTTGGTACACCCATTCGCAGGGAAGCAACGGATAAAATCCAGCGGATTCAATTTCAGATTGGGACGGCGTTTTGATGAACATTCAAATGAACAAAGTATGGTGCGCAGCGTGGTTGGTGGTGGCTTCGGTGGGTGGCGTTCAAGCTGAAGAATTGAAGATTGGTTACGTCAACAGTGATCGCGTCTTGCGCGATGCGGCGCCCGCCAAAGCGGCTCAAGCCAAACTTGAGGGAGAGTTTGCAAAGCGGGACAAAGATTTGAACGACCTGGCAGCGCGCTTGAAGGTCGCGGGTGACAAGCTTGAGAAAGACGCTCCCACCCTCGCTGAAGCCGAACGCAATCGCCGCCAGCGCGATTTGATGGACCAAGACCGTGAGTTCCAGCGCAAGCGCCGTGAATTTCAAGAAGACCTGAACCAGCGCAAGAATGAAGAGTTGGCTCAGGTGGTTGAGCGTGCCAACAAGGTGATCAAGCAAATTTTCGAAACTGAAAAGTACGACTTGATCATTCAAGAGGCCGTGTTTGCAGGCCCTCGTGTGGACATCACCGACAAGGTCATCAAGTCCTTGAACGGTGGCAAGTAGTCCGTGCAGTGACTAGGGGCTGTTCGGAAAAGAAGTCGGGGAGAATGGCGGCCTTTTGAGGCAGATGACCGAAGAACGCCACGCGTTGGATGACGAGCAGTGGGAGAGGTTGGGGAAGGTGTTGCCACGTAGTCAAGGAGGTCAAGGAA